>JAGRBZ010000299.1 GCA_020433805.1 Anaerolineae bacterium | reverse complement strand
TCATCAAGCTGTTCATTCTTGACCCAGCGGCGTTGGCGTTGCACCAAACTGCTATTCTGGACTCTTAAAGGCATCTCGGCGGCTATGTTCGTTTGGGTTAAGTCCTTGGCCTTGGGGATGGCGCTGACCATCAAACTCAGATTTATCATTCGACTTTCACATTCAGCCCATTGCTCTGGTAGAAGTTGACCCAGTTTGGCTTTCACGGCATAGTATCGGCGGCGACTGTCGCTCATTTTTTCCTCCAGCTTAGATTTGGTCGTCTTTTCTGGAGTTTATTATAGCGACTGTCGCCTTTTTTTTCGAACCTTTGTTCAGTGTAGGGTAACGAGGTCTGCTATGTGTTTTTAATGCTTGCAAGCGAATATGAGGCCACTATAAGCCATCACTTACTTAAATTCAAGTACTTACTTTTCCGTAAGGTACTACCAATTCGGTTAGTTATATGCTATGATAGGCAAAAATTGGTGAGGTAATGAGGAATGATAAAGTACGAATGCCCGGTCGAGGCGGTTACGGACCTTATCGGTGGTCGTTGGAAGATTGTGATTTTGAGCCGTTTAAGTTACGGTCCCCGTCGCTATGGAGAGATCAAGAAATCTATCCAATACATCAGCGAAAAAATGCTAATCCAGCAGCTTCGCCAGCTTGAGCAGGATGGCCTGGTGGAGCGAACGCAATATCCGGAGGTGCCGCCTCGCGTAGAATATTCGCTCTCGGCTAAGGGGCGTACGCTCATCCCACTGTTTCAATGTATCGGCGACTGGGGGCGTGAGCATTTAGCCGATCGGTTGGTCAACCGTTGATGATGTTTTTTGCGCTAGCGACCCGATGTCGTTAAGTTAGAGCGTATTACGCCATGCGTGTCGCCCAGATTTCGTAACTACGCAATACGAACTATAAGGATGTATGCATGGTTCAGCCCAAATTTGCTCACCTCAATGGTATTCGGCTTCACTATGTCACCGCCGGCTCCGGCCCTCTCTTGCTCTTTCTGCATGGGTTCCCTGACTTCTGGTATCTTTGGAAACATCAGCTCGCTCACTTTCAGCACCACTATCGCGTTGTTGCCCCCGATTTGCGAGGCTACAACCTGTCGGATAAACCCGCCGAGGTAGCGCGGTATCGCCTGCCCATACTGGTTGAAGATATGCGTGCCCTGATCGATCATCTCGAACAGAAGCCTCTGGCCGTCATCGGCCACGATTGGGGCGCGGCTGTTGCCTGGGAGTTGGCCGCTGTTTATCCGACCTACCTCGATAAGCTGATTGCCTTGAGCGTTGCACCGCTTGATATCCTCCGCCAGGCCCTACGCGATCCGGACATACGACAAGCGTGGGCCTATCAACTTATGGTTAGCAGCCCCCAGGCCGAACAGATTCTTCAAGCTGGTGACTACCACTTATTCACCCAAACGGTCTTTGGGGCCAACGTCCAGGTTTCTGACTATGCTTTTACCACTGCCGATCGGGTGGCGTATCGGCAGGCCTGGTCTCAGCCCGGAGCCATTACCGGCGGCGTTAACTATTATCGCGCGGCGCGGTTGATGGCGTATTTCACCGAGGCTGACCGGCAGGCCTTTCTCGATAGTTGGAACCAGCCGGATCGAGCCATTGGCGGCGAACAGTTTTTTGTCGGGCTGACGCCGAGCGATCTCTTTGGCCCGACCGGTGAACCCCCGGACGATGATCGGCTTGATGACGTCATAGGTAACCCTATCGTGATGCCTACCCTTCTCTTGGCCGGTGAGCATGAAGCCTTCGATCTCATTGATCGTTTTGATTGGTTCGAAACGCGCGTGCTCAACGGGACGATGCTTCGTATCCCTAACACCGGCCACCGGCTCATTCACGAACGTCCCGACCGGGTTACAGCGCATTTACAGGCGTTTATTGAGTAATGCAATCGTATAGGTTCGGCTCTGTTGGAACTCAGGGGATTGACAAGATCGTAAAACGAAAAGCGTAAAGCGTAATTGTTTTTTATGCATCACTTTTTAAGTTTATGGTGTCAACCCCACGAAATTCTGTTGATCCTATAAAGTTATTTATGGCCGAGACCAAAGAAAGGCGGTTAACTATGGCTGAATTAAAAACACAACCCAATGATCAAGATGTCGAGGCGTTTTTGAATGGCGTTGAGGATGAAAAGAAACGGCAGGACAGCTTTGCCATCTTAGCCCTAATGCAAGAGATCACCGGCGAGGAACCGATTATGTGGGGCGACAGCATTGTCGGCTTTGGTCAATTTCATTACAAATACGCCAGCGGACGCGAAGGCGATTGGTTTCTAACCGGCTTCGCGCCCCGCAAAAGAAACCTAACGCTGTATATTATGGCCGGCTTTGAGGCGTATGATGCGCTTATGGAAAAACTAGGCAAATATAAAACCGGTAAATCCTGCCTCTACATCAACAAAATTGAGGACATCGACCGCGAAGTACTGCGCGAGTTGGTCAAACAGTCAGTTGACCACATGATCGCCACCAATCAGATCTGACAGGTTTTCGATGACAGCGTTTGGAGTAAGTAATAATCCCATCGGCCTTTTATTTACGTCTAACACCCTCTTGTAAAACCTGTCAGCTCTTTCGGTCTTTCCATACTTCTCTCATATCAGTTAGTGTCATTAGTTTTTCGCCACAACGATTCATAAAACGTAGTGCGTAGTACGTAAAAAAGCACTCAATACGCATTACGCACTACGCAATAAACAAAGGCTCAAATTATGGCGAAAACTTAGAGACACTAACCATATCACAGTATCGACTCCCCCAACAGCGAGGCGATCAGTTCCGTCGCAATGCGGGCAGTATGGTTGCTGCGATCCAAAATAGGGTTGATCTCCACCACATCTACTGAACTGACCCGATTGTCATCGGCTAATATCTCCATCAACAGATGGGCCTCGCGATAGGTTAGCCCGCCGGGAACCGGGGTTCCCACGCCGGGCGCTTCGCTGGGGTCGAGACTGTCCATATCCAGACTGATGTGCAGATGAGACAGATGGCTTAGGTGAGTAAGTGCCTGACGGGCAACGTGCGCCATACCCTCCGCGTCGATATCGCGCATGGTGTAAACCTTTACGCCGCTTTGTCGTAACAGTTTGCGCTCTTCTCGGTCCAGATCTCGGATGCCGATTAAAACGACGTCTTCCGCCTTGAGCTTGGGGCCGGGCCGCCCGATGTTGATCAAGGCTTCGGCTCCATAACCCAGCAAAGCGGCCAGAGGCATACCGTGCAAATTGCCGCTGGGCGAGGTCTCGGGCGTGTTAAAGTCGCCGTGAGCATCGATCCACAACACCCCCACGCGCCGGTTATGGCTTACCCCGCCGATTGTCCCTGCCGCGATGGAATGATCCCCGCCAATAAACAGGGGTAAAGCGCCATCCGCTATCGCTTGCCGGCCCGCATCATAAACGGCCTGGCCGGCGTCGACCACGGATGGTAAATAGGCTAACCCACCCTCAATCGGCAGCGTGTTGCGGTCCGGGGTGTCTACATTGCCCTTATCTTCAACCGTAAGGCCTAATCGGATTAACCGCTGAACCAGGCCGGCGTAGCGCAGCGCGCTTGGCCCCATATCGACCCCGCGCCGCGACTGCCCCAAATCCATCGGAACACCAATGAGCCGGATAATTTTTTTCATATGCCTTTTCGCACTCCATTCGCATTTCCGGTGCAGTCGATTGGTATAGTGCTTTCAACCGTGACGAATGACCGGTTACATCACCATGTTACTCACACAAGAAATTGCATGTTAATCTGAGACAGTAGTCTATACCAAAAGGGGAAATCACACCATGACAAAAAAACATACACCGATTGTTTTTGCAGTTTTGATTTTAGCGCTGGTAACCCTGGCTTGTAGCGGCAGCAAAGCCGCCCGTCGAGCTATTGATGCACCCAGCTCGAACCAAGTAGCGAAAGCTATCGATTTGCCGGTAGTTGAAGAAGAAGCCGGTACAACCTGGTACGAATTTTCTTCCGTAGAAGGTAACTTCTCTGCGCTTTTCCCGGTTGAGCCGGAAGAACAAGTTCAATTGGCTCCCAATGCGGTTGTTGAAACGGAAGTTCATCTCTTTATGGCCGATCTGGGTGCTGCTGCTTATATGGTTGCTTATAACGATCTGCCTGCGGCCGTAACGCCCGACATGGCCGGTAGTGAAACCGTCGAAAACTCCTTTGACTCCCTGCATGAAACCTTTTTAACCGGTTTTGGCGGTACAGCCACGGAAGAAACATCTATCGAACTGGCCGGCTACCCCGGTCGCCAAATTGATTTCACGGTAGGCGAAAATGTTCTGCCGAGCGGCGGCTTCGGTACTGTTCGTGTCTATGCCGTGGCAACGCGCCTGTATCAGGTTGCGGCTTTAGGAACAGAAGATACGCTCTCGAATGACGATCTGGACACCTTCCTGAACTCTTTTGCCCTGTTAGAAACGCCAGTTAGCGAGCCTGAAGCATCCATTAATACCCAAACCGACGTTATTGCCGTCGCCGACACCACCCATCAAGCCGACACCGTTGAAGCCGTTGAAGCGGTTGTTGACGTTGAGCCGGTTCAGGCCGAAGCCGTTACTGAAAGTGCCGAGGTTGTCGTTGAAGAGCCTGAAACCGTCGACACCACCGTAACCACCGAGCAACCTGTTGAAGTCGTGGCCGAAGCTGCGCCGGTTGAAACCTATGCAACAGACCTGCCTTTACCGAATGTTGTCAAAAACTTCTACAGCGAAGAGACACCCTACCACCTTATCAACTTCCAAACCGACTTATCTCTTGATGAAGCCCTGGCCTTCTACCGCGACGCCTTTGCCGCCCAAGGATTAACCGAACGTACGCTTCTTACCAACATTGTCGAAGACAGAGCCTTTAGCCTGGTCTTCGATGGCTCAGCGAACGGACTTCCGCTGGTTATCCAAGCCGTTCCTATCGGCGAAGATATCAACATCAACATTCGTTACGAGCCAGTCTAAACCTAGCGATATTCTATTTTTCATACCTCCTCCCCCCAAGCGGTGGCTGCCGGTACAGCAGCCACCGCTTTTTTGTTGCTCCAACGCAAGTTGTCACCTTGTGCGAAAAAGACCTTTAGGGTTTCCGAAATGCGTTATCCTGACCAGAAGACGGATATTTAGCGCCATTTCTAGACAAAATCATGGTCAAAACCCTAAAGGTCTGGAAGGGTCACAGCTTGCGTTACTCTATGACGAACGCAGCAGACGACTATGACGATCATGATCAGGCCATGTAAAATCCTGCAATAGGCGATCACAATCTTTACATCATATCGAAATCCGCAGGACTTACGTAAAAATCAGGGGGATAGCCCCTTAGGCACGCTAGATCGACCTGTTTACGCTAACGCGATGCTGATTTATTGACAATAAGCGACTGTCACCTTTACAACTGCGTAACGCCTGATCAAGTAGCTCCCGTATGGGCAGGTTTGTCTTGGGTGATATCTGTCGCCGGGTACAACTTTCGATGGAGATACTTTATTTGGTCTTTGTCAAACTTAGATCCGTAATATCAATCACCAGCGAGAAAAATCCTTGCACTTCACCATCAACCACTTCCGGTACAAAGGTGACCAACTCGTGTTCACTTTGCCCGGCTGTTAGAGATGGAATGTCAATTTCAAACCTGACGGTTTCCCCGGCCAGGACTCGGTCGATATAGGGCTTTTCTTGTGCGTAGCGTTCTTCCCCGAGCACATCCTGCAAGGGTTGACCCAGCGTCTGGTCACGGGGTAATAGGTTTAGTGGCTCATACTGCCGGTTGGCAAAGCGAATCCGTTGCTCAGCATCGATATAGGCGACGCGGGCCGGAACATTATCCATAACAAGTTGGAGCTGATGGGTTGCTTTTTCCACCGTCTGCTCCGCTTTTTTACGGTTGGTGATGTCGATAGCCGAACCGATAATTTCGGCCACGGAGCCATCGTCGTTACGCTTAAAAACTGTTTCGTAGCTGACGTGCCAGCGCCATTCACCGTTTTTATGGCGAAGGCGGTATTCATTACGAAACACCTGACCGTTTTGATCGGCGATAAGTTTGAACCAATGGGCCGGCTGTTTAGCCCAATCGTCGGGATGCATGAGCGTGGCAAGCAGCGTATCCCCCATTGCCTGGGTTTCGGCTGCGCTGTAGCCTAATTCAACGCCAATGTCACGGTTGAAATAAATATTGCGCTGTTGATTGAGACTGTAGACGTAAATCCAATTGGGATCGGTTTCGGTAATAGTCTCGATGAAGCGAGCATTTTGTTTGAGGGGGGTAACATCGACCGCCAGTACAAAAATACCTCTTATGCTATCATTCGTTACGTCCGGTAGGCACGTAACCTGGACGGTATACGGATCCATGCTTTCGATGTTGGGAATTTCACCTTCAAACGTAACCGTGTCACCGTCTAACACCCTTTCCATAGAGGGGCGGCTGCGTTCGAAGAACTCAGAGCCAAGAATTTCCCAAATCGGGCGGCCGATGATTTCAACGAGAGAAAGATTCGTCAACCGGTTATACTGCTTGTTCACAAAACGAAAATGGTAATCCGGGCCGAGGCGGGCAATCCAGGCCGGAATGTTATCGGTAATGGTGCGCAACTGCCGCGAGGTGTTTTGCAGCGCTTGTTCAGCCCGGATACGGTCGGTGATGTCAACAATAAGGGCAAAATAGCCTTGTACGGTTTCGTTGTGCATGTCGGGTACCAAGGTGACCAGTTCATGTTCAAATGTGGCGTCCGGTACAGTTGGCCCCTCCGCTTCAAACGAGACCGACTCACCCAATAAAACCTGTTCAATATAGGGTTTGGCCCATTCGTATCGCTCCAGGCCAACAATATCTCGAACATGGCGACCAATGAGTTGCTCGTGAGTGAGGCCGGTTAGCAATTCGTATCGTTGGTTAGCAAATTGAATGCGCTGCTCGCAATCAACATAAGAAATCCGCCCCGGTATATTATCGGTGATGACCTGTAGTTGGTGGGTGGTCTGCTGCAGGGCTGTCTCCGCCTCTTTTCGTTCGGTAATGTCCACTCCTGAGCTAATGGTGCCGGTAATATTGCCATTAATATCTTTTAAGATCACGTTATTCCACGCGATAGTTCGTAATTCGCCGGATTTGGTAATAACCTCATTTTCGTAGCTCGCCAGCGGCGCTTCTTCTCCGGCCATAAGACGTTTGAAGACAGATTTTACTTCGTCGATGTTGCTTGGTGGCAGGCAGGTATTGAACCAGTTGCACCCGATCAATTCATCTTCCGTATAGCCTAGCAACTCAGCACCTTTGGGGTTGATACGGGTGATTTCACCGTTGCTATCCAAAACTACCAGCAGCCCAGACATCACATCCAGATACTGCTGAGATTGGCGGATAACCTCTAAGGCCTCCAGTTCTTTGCGGGCGGCGATATCGATAAAGGTCAGCACCAGCCCATCGATGTGGCCCGACTCGGTTTGGTACGGCAAAACGCGCATCAAATAATAAGAACCATCACGCAACTTGGTTTCAAATTCAAGGGCTTTTCCGTTGTTTAATACTAATTGGGCTGCCTGCGTGAGATCATCGAAGCTTAGGTCGATATTGTAAGCCAGATGCTCAAGGGGGCGGCCTATATCTTGGGGCAGCAGGTTAAAACTTTCGGCCATAACCGGCGTAAATGAGCGAATACGTAGGTCCGCATCAAGAAAAATAACGCCAATTTGGGTGCTTCGCTGCAAATTTTGCAGATCATCAGTGAGTTGGATGAGTTCATCGATTTTACGCTGGTGTTCGGCGTTAACCGTGTACAGCTCTTCATTAACCGACTGTAGCTCTTCGTTGGTTGATTGCATCTCTTCGTTAGAAGCGGTCAACTCTTCATTGGTTGATTGCAGCTCTTCATTGGTGGTTTCTACCTCTTCTATGGTCAGCTTTAAATGCTCTTTGGTATAATCGAGCTCTTGGCGCAAGCTTATGATCTGCGCTGAAGAAGCCGGATTGATAACGGGTTTCTCAGACGGCTCTGGTTGGTCAATCTGAACTTTTTCCAGGGCGACAAAGAAACGGTTTATGCGATGAAAGGATGATTTGAGTGGTCTGATAGTAACATTTACCTTCACGCGGCCTTTCTGGGTTATGGCTTCAATATTTTTATAGGTGACCACTTCGTTTTTCTTAATTACATGAATGAGACCTCCCCGAATCGTTATTTGAAGATCGCCCTCTAGCATTTTGAGGGCGTTGAGTGTACCGGGACCTTTCTGTGGCTGTAAATATTCATTACCGTTACCCAAAATATAAAGTACATCATAGCCTTCGTTCAACAACAGTCCGTCGGGAACGTATTCATCCAACAGCGATTCAACCCACTCATCCGAGAGCCGGGGGGCCAGCTGGCCCAGTAAAGAAGGCTGTGTTTGAAGGGGTTTGGGTGGAGTCGGTGGGGGTAGCTTCATGTCGTCCAACCGAACGTCTCTCTTTTTGCGAAAGATGCGCCAACGCCCCAGCGAGTCGAACTCTTTGCCAAGGCGGCCAATATGGTCGCTGGCACCCAGCAACAAAAAACCGCCGGTGACCAGGCCAAAGTGGAAATGGGTAAGCACTTGCTGCTGCACCGCATGTTCTAAATAAATGAGAACGTTGCGGCAGCTAATGAGGTGCTGCTTGGTAAAAGGCGGATTTTCTAGAACATTGTGACGGGCAAAAGTCACCATCTCTCGAAATTTTTTATCAATCATGTAGCCGTCTTGATAAGGGGTAAAGTGACGCGCCAACTGTTCGGGCAAGAGGTTGGTTAAACTGTTACCCTTATAAAAACCCCGAGCAGCAGTTCTTAACGATTGCTGGTGGACATCGGTGGCAAAAAAGTTCCTGGTAAGCTGTATGTGGTGCTCCTCTAGATACTCATCAAAGAGAATGGCAAGAGAGTATGCTTCTTCCCCGGTAGCACAGCCGGGTACCCAAACGCGAATTTCACCGCCGGATATGGCTAATTCAACCAACTCAGGGATAACGATTTCTTTTAATGCACTAAAGGCTTCGGGATTACGAAAGAATTGAGTCACTTCAATCAATAAGTCTCGATAAAGCGTATCTAGCTCCGTTGGGGTGTTTTTTAAGCGTATGAGATAGCTCTTGATATCCCGACTACCGGCCAGCGTTATCCGTCGTTCAATACGACGCAGGATAGTATTGGGTTTATACTTTTTAAAGTCAACTTGAAATCGCTCTTCTAGCAAACTAAAAATCGTCTCAAGCTCGTTTGCTGGAGCAGGACTGGCCGGTAAGTCTGAGGAAGATTGGATATGTGAGTTCAGGTTTGCAATATAGGTCAAAATTTCATCCGGCATGTGACGTGGCTCAGTGATAATATCTGCGATTCCTGTTTCAATAGTATTATGGGGCATACCATCAAATTGAGCCGATTTCTTATCTTGGACCAAAACGAAGCCGCCTTCTTTATGGATATCCACCACGCCTCGCGAGCCGTCGCTGCCGGTACCGGACAGAATAACAGCAATAGCACGCTCTTTTGCCTCTTTCGCCAATGACTGAAAAAAGATGTCGATTGGAAAATTGAGGTTGCGGTCTGGGTTTCGCTCGATTAGCAGCAGTTTGTTTCCGGACAGTATCATATCTTTGCTAGCCGGAATAAGATAAATCGTGTTGGGTCTAACGAGGATTTTATGCTCCACGCGCTCAATCTTCATCTTGGTATGACGCTTTAGCAGTTCGTTCATCATGCTTTTAAAGTCGGGCGACAAATGCTGGACAATAACAAAGGCCAGACCGGTATCAGGCTGCATATAATCGAAAAATGTTTCCAGGGCTTCTAAGCCACCGGCTGAAGCTCCGATACCGACGATGTAGTTTGGTTTTTGAAGAGCATTCTGTTCGATCATGGGGATCCCTTTAAAGTCTAGTTTTGTAGGCTAAATTGCCGATTTTATACGTGGTTAGGAGTTACGCACTTGACACCAACGGTTGTCATTTCCTAGCCAAAGGCGAAGAAATCCCTATAACCTCTGCTTGCAAACGTTTTTCTCAGAGATTTCTCGTCGTTCCTGCTCGAAATGACATGCCAACTGCGTAAGTCATAACCGATATGAAACAGCAAAACTTGCAGAGTTTACAGCTTTGACAAATAAGCTTTCTGGCTGAGGTTCGTGCCACGGCGCATTCGTGTTGCTCATTCAGTAAAGGGATGGATTCTATCAGGTGGTCTAAATTTGCCCGATGAGATCACTTAAGAGAAGGGTGTAGCTTTTCTTTCTGTCTATATCTGCCGGCTCTGGTAACTGTTCAGAGAGTTTAAGCCGATTGATGTCTTGTTCGGCTTGCTGTTTTAACCCATAGCTTGCCGCCGGATGGCGTAAAATTAGGGCTAACACCGAC
>JAGRBZ010000298.1 GCA_020433805.1 Anaerolineae bacterium | reverse complement strand
GTTGCGCAGCGCCCGGTCGTTGACGTCAACCACGCGGTTCCAGCTCACGGCATAGGGGTCGATATCCAGCCGCTTCAAACCGCGCTGCGCCAGTTTTTCGTCGGACATGCGGCTTTCGTGGTACATCCGCGAATCGAGCGCTGCCGCCACCAGATTGTGGGCCACGCTGATGGCGTGATTATCGCCGGTCAGGTGCAGGTTAAAATCTTCCATCGGGATGATCTGGCTGTAACCACCACCGGCTGCCCCCCCTTTAATGCCGAAGGTTGGCCCCATACTGGGCTGGCGGATACAGGTCATCGACTTTTTGCCGATGCGGCCTAAACCTTGGGTCAAACCAATCGTCGTGGTTGTTTTACCTTCGCCCAAAGGGGTAGGGGTAATGGCCGTGACATCAATATATTTGCCCTGCGGCTTGTCGGCCAATCGATTTAATACATCCAGATGAACTTTGGCCTTGGTTTTGCCATACATATCGAGATCATCCGCCGTTAAGCCGATATTCTCGGCAATCTCGATAATGGGTCTAACCGTGGCGGCTTGAGCGATGTCGATATCGCTGGGAACGGGTTTGATGCGTTTTATGCTCATAATTTTCCTTTCTCTATCGATGAAATTTAAGCCGGGCAGAGCTTTCACCGGCGGACGAAACAAAGTTGAGCAGTTTATTTTTCAATAAGCTCGCGATAACCTAGCTGCTCGGAAATCCGCCGGGCTGCGGATTTGACCGGATCGATCAGTTCAAAGACGATTTCTTCACGCAGGCGAGCACTAGATCCACCAACCCCAATCGCGGCCACAACAGCACCATTGTGATCGCGAATCGGTGCGCCGACCGATATAAAACCAATCTCAAGTTCTTCATTGCCGATAGCGTAACCCTGCTCACAAACCGTTGCTAACTCTTGCCGAAGCGCCGTGAGGCTGGTGATAGTATGAGGCGTATAGGCTGTGAGCGGCGCGACTAACAGAGCATCCAGAGCTACCGGAGGCAAATAGGCCAGCAATATTTTGCCGGTTGATGTCGCGTGGAGTGGCCAACGTGTGCCGATATAGCGCGATACGCCGACTACGTAGCTACCTGAAATTTCATCGAGCGTAAGCGACTGAGCGTCAGATAACACCTCGATTGTCGCCGTTTCTTTAGTTTGCGCAGCCAACCGCTCAAGTTCGGGACGGCAGACTTTGTGAAGATTATTGGCTCTAACCGCCCGCCCGCCCAGAGCAATCGCTTCCGGGCCTAACCGGTAGGCATCTGACTCCGACGCACGCGTAATAAGCCCCTCGCTCTCCAACGCGGTTAGCAGACGATAGGCTGTTGTTTTATTGAGATCAACCGCCTGGGCTAACTCGATAAGATTGAGTTCCGGTTTTTCATCGGTAAATGTCTTCAATAAAGTCAGCGCCCGTAAAACAGCCTGGGTACCGGGATAGGGTTCATTTGATGACAAAATTTTAGTCCCTCAAAAAGTTAAAACGTCATTTCATAATATGAAATATATTATAACTTCACTATAGGTCAGGTGTCAAATCGAGAAAATAATGCTTGCAAAAATTGTTGACATAAGTTATTATTAGGATGACATAAAAGTTTTACATAATATCGGCGGGAGATATTAGATGCGGTATATAAACCATGCACGGCTGTGGCTAACAGCCTTATTGTTGATCACGCTGCTCGGCGGCTGTGAAATCATGCGCTCTGACGACAGCGAGGGCGATATTACTCAGCCGGTCAATGAGCCTGTGGCGGCCGGTAGGGGTGACGAACTAACATACGCCTTGGCGCAAGATACGGGCAGCATGATTCGGTTCGAACCGTCTAGCCAGGGCCTCAACCCCGGTGGCACCACCATGGTCGACATTTTGATAGATGATGTCGTCAATCTAACCGGGGTCGAGGTACAACTCACGTTTGATCCGGCCATCATTCAGATCGATGATGCGGATCCGAATAAGGAAGGCGTGCAGCTTCAACCCGGCAATTTCTTAGACGCAGGCTTTGTTGGTAGTAATGAGGCCAACAATGAAACGGGCCAAATCATCTATACCGTGGCCCAACTTGCACCCGCTCCTGCCGTTAGTGGTTCAGGCCTGCTAGCAACGCTTAATGTTAGCGCCGTAAGTGAAGGAACGAGCGCGCTTGGCTTCTCGTCGGTAATCCTCATAAACAGTGACGTTCAAGAGATTCCTACCCAAACTCAAAATGGCGAAATTGTAATCCTGCCTCCCGGCACCACGGCAACAGCCACAACGCCGGGAGAAGATACCGCTACCCCAACCAACACCCCAACCAGCACCCCAACCGGTGAGTTTACGGCTACGCCAACCGTTACCGCAACGCTCACAATAACGGCAACAGCTACAGCAACAGCTACAGCAACACCTACCATCGAGCCAACCGCTACCGAAACCAGCCCGCCAACCAATACACCAACCATCACCCCCACGCCTACTCCCACAGAGCCGCCGAAACTACAGGTCAAAATCCCGAAGAGTGCTACCTTTGGCATCTGCTACTGGGTTAAGCATAAGGACTCCATTCACAGCATTGCCAAAAAGTACGGTACCACGCCGTTCGCCATCAACGTGGCCAACGATCTTTACCCGCCCAACCATGTTTTTCAAAACCAAGTGTTGTTTATCCCATTCCAATTGGGCGAGGGCCCTAACGTTTACATCACCCAAGCCGATGAAGTTACGATGGATTGGATAGCAAACGAATGTAACGTAGAGCTTGACCATTTATTGACGATTAACAAATTGAACTCGGGTTTTAATCCACCGGAAGGGTTTCCCATCATTATTCCGATTCCCCCCTTCCCACCGCCCTCACGGTTCAAATATCCGATTGGACCGCTGCCTATTGTGCCACGCGGCTGCTGCGGAGGGCCGCCCGTTCGAAATTACGTCGAGCGACGGTAAGAGGTTTGATGTGACATCACAGGCATCAAACACGCCATCGGCTCCTATGCAACTCAGGGTCGATCACGTAACCATCGCCGGATCGACCCTGACAGCGATGGAAACGGCCTTTGCCGAACTTGGTCTCACGACCGATTACGGTGGCCCCCATTCTAACGGCATCACCCATATGTCGCTGTTGGGCTTTGATGACGGCTCTTACATCGAACTGATTTCATCGATGCAGCCGGGGCAAAAGGATCAGGCTTTTTGGGGCGATCATATCGTTGGCGATGGTGGCCCCTGCGCCTGGGCCGTCTATGTCGATGACGTCGCCGAGGAAGCCGAACGGATGCGGGCTTTGAACGTTACCGTAAAGGGGCCAAACTATTATCATCGCCGCCGACCGGACGGCCAATTGGTAGAATGGGATTTGGCCTTTTTAGGCGATAAAGGGGCAGGCGCGACCCTTCCCTTCATTATAAAGGATATTACTCCCCGCTCGTTGCGGGTGCAGCCTTCGGCTAGTGTAACCAATTCCGTACTGACCGGCATCGCGCAAGTGGTTATTGGCGTCAAATCGTTATCCGAAACAAGCAATAAATTTCAACGTCTTTATCTTTGGAAGCGCTCCCAAAACAGTAAAGACAACCAATTTAGGGCAAATTTAGCCCATTTTCCCGGAACGCCGGTTACTTTAGCTGAACCGCTTGCCGAGGCTGACTGGTTGGCCGAGCGACTGGACCGCTTTGACGAGTCACCTTGCGCTTATTTAATCGGCACTACGGATATGCAGGCTGCCGGCCGGCAGTTCGATCTGCTGCCGCCCGTGGCGTGGTTTGGCCGGCAGGTGGCCTGGTTTGATCCGGCCCGCCTCAACGGCGTTCGATTGGGGCTGATTGGCTAAACCAAAAGCGGCAAGAAAACCGTGAAAGAGCAACAAAAATCACCTTCAAAAAAGAATTCTGTTCCCAAAAAGTTCAGCCGGTTTGGGCCGGAGGAATGGGTCGCTGTGGCCGGCCTGTTTTGCTTGATGGTCTTTGCCGGGATTATTCTCTTTCTCTTTGTACCGCTGCTGCTTCAGCGACCACTGACGGCCTCACTGCCTCCGTCAATTATCGAGGCGGCGGCCACACGCGGCTTTGTATTACCTCCCACCTGGACACCCGCTCCAACCGATGCCGTCATTCCCACCGGCTATCCAACCGACGTCTACGACGGCACGGTACCAACCCGCATGTACACCCCGCGCCCGACCTCACTGCCGGGCCTGCCGATTGTCTTTAATCCGGCGCGGGTTACCAACATCGACGTTATCGATTTAGCCCGAATTATGCAAGGGGAGTCGCCGGGTGATCGTGAAGCGGCCTATTACGTAGGTTGGGTCGCCAAAAATCGGCTGATAAATCCTTATTATGGCGATACCTTTGCCCACGTATCGAGCGGTTTTTTTGGCTATCGCGCTGATATTCAGCCCAGTGAGGAGTTTTTGGATATTGCCCGCCGCGTCATCCAATCGCACCGAGACCCAACCAGTGGCTGTCTGTACGCCCTCTCCCGAACGGACATCACCAATTTAGGGGTGCCGGCCAGTCGCGCCGATGTGACTATCGGTGAGTGGTTTTTCTTCAGAACGTGGCCGCTCGGGTATGGCTAAACCCTTTATAATCTGCCCCCGGAACGAATAATCGAAATAATCAACCACAACGCCAGGAAGCACATCACCACAAAACTGGTGATGATGATCCAGGTTAGCAAGGCCCACGGCCACGACAGGTTAACCGTGGGGATCAGCAAAGCCAGGGCGACAATAAGCGCTGCCAACAGCACACTCAAAATGACACGATTGGCGATATCATCCAGACGGTGAACCGTTTTGTCGATTTCAGCGATGTGAAGGTTGAGGCTCACTTCGCCGCGCTCGACCTGGGTTAAAATGCGGTTAGTTTGGCGCGGAAAATCGGTAAACAGGTCGCTCCAAACAGTTAGGTTGCGTAACGCATCCGGCCCCCATTCGGTTGGCAACCACATGCGGCGCATAAACTGCTTGACGTACGGTCGCGAGACGGCAAAAATATCAAAATCCGGCGCTAATTTTTTCCCGACCCCTTCCATCATCACAAAGGTCTTAAACAGCAGCCACAAATCATTCGGTAGCCGCAAATGGTAGGTATAAACGATGGGTCTAAGATCGTCTAAAACTTCCTGCACGCGGAGATTTTTGAGCGGTACGCCGTTGTATTTTATCAGTAGGCGTCGAATATCCCGCTGGAGTGGAGCACGATCGAGCGTAGCCCCGGCCACACCCATGCGAATCAGTTGGTCGACCAGGCCATCGACATCCATCTCGACGGCCATAATGTAGAGGCGCACAAGTTTCAACTGATCGGTACTATCCAGATAACCGACGGTACCAAAATCAACCAGGCCGATGACTTCGCCGGGCAGCACCATGATATTGCCGGGATGCGGGTCGGCATGGAAATAGCCGTCCTCGAGCACCTCTTTGATGATTAGGCGAGCGCAGTGACTGGCTAACCGATCGCGGCTGTAACCAGCGGCGTCGATAGCAGCGATATCGTCAATTTTGATACCCATGAGGCGTTCTTGCACCAGCACGCGGTCGGTTGTGTAATCCCAATAAACTTGGGGTACATACAGGTGAGGTTCGTTGGCAAAGTTAGCCCGAAAGCGATCGGCGTTGCGCCCCTCGCGACGATAGTCTAACTCGGCCTTGAGGAAAATGGCGAAATCTTCAACAATTTCAAGCAAATCATGGCCAAAGGTGGTGCGCTCTTCGGCCAGCCGGGTGAGATCATACATAATATCCAGGTCGAGATTGATATTGCGCTTGATATTGGGGCGCTGGACTTTAACGACGACTTCCCGTCCATCAAACAGTGTAGCCGCATGGACCTGTGCCAAGGAGGCAGCGGCCATTGGCACGGGGTCGATCCACTTAAAAAGTGCATTTATCGGCTTTCCCAGTTCCTGTTCGATGCGATCCTTGATAGGCTCCCAGGGTGCAGCAGGCACCTGATCTTGCAGCCGGATCAGCTCGTTGATATAGGCCGGCGGCAACAGATCCGGACGCGTGCTCAAAATTTGGCCGAGTTTTACAAACGTTGGCCCTAACTCTTCCAGGGCCAGCCGCACATGCTGGGCCGGAGTAGTTTCGACTTCGTCGGGTTCATCTCTGCGGAATAACCACCAGGGTAGTCCGAGGTGCCGGTCGAGGCCCACCTGCGACAAAAGCGCGCCAAAGCCGTGGCTAATCAGAACTTCGGCAATTTGACGATAACGATTAAGATGACGGGTGGTTAGGGGCATGAGAGTGACCTTAAAGGCAAAATTAGAAAATAAATTAGATCTAACCTAAGACTCTAACCTCTTATATCTAATTTTAACCTACCACCGATGGTGAACTTGTTCTTTAATTTTGTCACGATAGATGGCGTCAATCGTAGCCATCGTCTCAGCGCTGAGTGGCGGCAAATCGGCGGCGCTGGCATTATCGAGCGCCTGGCTTCGATTTTTCGCGCCCGGAATAGCGCAGCTAACCGCATCGAACATTAAAATCCAGCGCAGAGCGAATTGGGCCATCGTAGCACCTTCCGGCACAAGAGGCCGAATCTGCTCGACGGCATCCAGAGCCGTGTCGTAATCGACGCCGGAGAACGTTTCGCCCACGTCAAACGCTTCGCCGTGGCGGTTGAAGTTACGGTGATCATCCTCAGCAAAGGTCGATTGGCGGCTCATCTTGCCCGTTAATAGCCCGCTGGCTAACGGCACGCGGGCTAAAATAGCGACCTGCCGCTGCTTGGCTAAATCGAAGAAAAGTTCGCTGGGGCGATGGCGAAACATGTTGAAGATAATTTGGACGCTCTTCACGTTGGGATACTCGATGGCTTTAAGCGCCTCTTCCACCTTTTCAACGCTGACGCCGTAATGTTTCAGCTTGCCGGCCTGCACCAGATCGTCTAAAATGCCGAACACTTCCGGCATGTAGTAGACCTCGGTCGGCGGGCAGTGAAGCTGAACCAAGTCCAGCGCCTCGACCTCTAAATTTTTCAAACTACGCTCGATAAAAGCCGTTAAATTTTCGCGGGTAAAACCCGATGCCACATGCGGATCGAGCCGTCGCCCGGCTTTGGTGACCACGTAAATCTGCTCCGAGCGCTCTTTGAGAACTTTGGCAATAAGCTGCTCGCTGCGGCCATCGCCATAGACATCGGCGGTATCAATAAAATTGACGCCCTGATCAAGGGCCGTGCGTAGGGCATCGAGCGCATCAGTATCACTAACGTGCCCCCAACTGCCGCCAATCGCCCACGCCCCAAAACTTATTTCTGAAACTTGCCAGCCTGTTCGGCCAAAGGTTCGGTAATTCAAGAAAGTCCTCCTCAATATCAACTAGAACTTGAACAAGGTGACAGTCACTTAGAGGCGATAATTCCACCATTTCGGGCTAAACGGACGCCCATTCTCATCAAAAAGTGATTGTCACCTTTGAAGCTGCGTAACTCATAAAAAAACAAACGGCAGTTATTATACCGTATTCCCCCATTCCGAAAAAGGTACCGGCCTCATGCAGTAATTTTCTGCGATTCCTTAAGTAATGGTATAATGAACAGCTGATAAATTAGAAACCCAATCGTGAGGAGATATGACCAAAGTAGGTGGAAAGTTTACGCGGGAAAAGAGAAATCTGGTAACTTATATCGAACCCAGCCAGTACGAACTCTTACGGAAGTTGGCTCAACAAAATGGCCGCTCAGTTTCGGCGGAGGCCGCCTGGGCGCTGTTGAAGCATTTAGAAGAACACGAAGCAGAGATCGATCCGCAGTTTGACCTTATTCGTTCATAAAATGTAGAACGTGGGATGTGAGGGAGTATCCAACACGCTCCCACGTTCCACCCCACACCCCCAACACTATGACTGAAAAACTCAACTCCATGCGCTTATTGGAACAGAAAAAAGTAGCCTTTACGGTGCGCGATTTTCCCGATACCATTCATTCGGCCGATGGCGTGGCCGACCATTTCGGCTTGCCGCATGATGTTGTGTACAAAACGCTGGTCGTGCTGCCGCCCAAGGGCAAGCCGATGTTGATTATGGTGGCCGGCAGTCGCGAGCTTGATTTAAAGAAGGTTGCCAAGGCCACCGGCTACAAAAAGGTGCAGATGGCCTCGAAAAAAGAGGCCGAAAGCTTGACCGGCCTGCAAACCGGCGGCATCTCGGCGCTGGCGCTGCTGCATAAGAGCTTCACGGTTTACATCGATAAACCGGCTATAGAGTTGGATAACATCTTAGTGAGCGCGGGCAAGCGCGGCGTAAATTTAGAGCTGCCGGTTAAAGATTTAATCAAAATTACGAAGGCAAAGGCTGTAGAGGTAACATAAAAGTAATTTTTTTCGTAGATTGTTTGTGCTTGGTATAATTTATGAAAGCACTGATTGATATATATTCGAGGGTAACTTGCCATGAACAAAATCTCAATAACATTTCCGGAAAATTTTGAGCTGGCGGTGCAGACAACAGCCGAAGAGCTGGAAGCACAAATCCGTTTGATGGCTGCTCTAAAAATGTTTGAACTGGGCAAGCTTTCCTCCGGTAAAGCAGCTGAATTGGCAGGGTTGTCCCGCGCCGAGTTTTTTGAAATGTGTGGTCGCTATAAAGTCTCTCTTTACAATTATGATACGGACGATATTGAAACCGAACTAAAAGCCGACCTTGATACGCTTGAACAAGCGCAAAAATGACCATCGTCAGTGATACAGGGCCGCTTATTGCGCTCGCAAAAATTGATCACCTCTGGTTGTTAGAAAACCTTTTTTCTGAAATATATCTTCCACCCATGGTTCATCGAGAATTACTGGCTAAGAATTCGCCGGAAGCTGTCATCCTCGATCAGGCCTTAAGCGGTTTTATTCATGTTGCTGCTCCACCAACGATGCCGACCAAGGTTGAAACGGCTATGCATCGCCTCGATCCGGGTGAACAACAAGCGATTGCATTGGCTTACCACCGTCAGGAACCTATCATTCTCGACGATCGATTAGGGCGAGACGCTGCCAAAAAGCTCGGGTTGCGCGTAACGGGTACAGCAGCGGTATTGCTTCAAGCAAAGAAATCACTTCATATTCCCGCCGTTCGCCCCCTTTTGATTGAAATTCGACAAAACGGTTATTGGCTATCAGACGAATTTCTCAATGTGGTTGCGAAAATGGCCGGAGAGTTATAAAGAATGACCACGCCAAGCCGACAACAATACCTTTCGGTCAAAAAACAATATCCCGACGCCATCGTCTTCTATCGCTTGGGCGATTTCTACGAAACGTTTGATGATGATGCCAAGCTGGTGGCCAAAGAATTAGATATCGTGCTGACATCGCGCAAGGTTTCAAAAAAGCAGCGCGTGCCGATGGCCGGGGTGCCACATCACTCGGCGGAAAATTATATCGCCAAACTAATCCGCTCCGGCTATAAAGTCGCTATCTGCGAGCAAATTGGCAACACGCCGATCAACGGACTTGTGCCGCGTGAGGTGCAGCGGGTCATCACCCCCGGTACCGTGGTTGAAGGGGCGCTGCTGGCCGATAATGAAAACAACTATCTGGCCGCTGTCATCGTTCACGATCAAAAAGCCGGTATTGCCTTTGTCGATATTACGACCGGTGCTTTCGGCGCAACCCAACTTCAGGGCCGGGATGTTGAACGGCTGGTTTACAATGAAATGACGCGCCTCAAACCGGCGGAAATTATCACCCCCGACGAAACCAGTAGTAAGCCGATTCGAGCACTGAATATTCCGTACTCGCTTTATGAAAGTTGGCGGTTTGATCTTGATCAGGCCAAGCAAGAGCTTCAGCGCCATTTCGATGTGGCGACGCTCGATGGCTTTGGCCTGGGCGGGAAGTCGTTGGCCGTTCAGGCCGCCGGCGCGGTTATTCAGTATGTGGCCGATACCCAAAAAGCGGCTCTCAACCACATCACCCATCTAACGGCCTACAGCACCGACAGTTTTATGAACCTCGATGCCTCGACCCGCCGCAATTTGGAATTGACCGAGACCATTCGGGGCGGATCATCGCAGGGATCGCTGTTGGGTGTGCTGGATAACACCATCACCGCAATGGGGGGGCGGCTGCTGCGAACCTGGCTGCACCAACCGCTGCTCGACGTGGATGCCTTGAACCAACGACTCGACGATGTCGAAACCTTCACCCAGCAAACCCTGACTCGTGGCGATCTACGGACTTGTCTCAAAGAGGTCGCCGATCTGGAACGATTGACCAACCGCGTTAGTCAGGGGATCGCGCTCCCGCGTGATCTGCTGGCTATTCAACGCAGTCTGCATATTGTGCCGCATGCGGTGGAGATATTGGCAGCGTTGGAGGGAAAGGCTGAGGCTAAGAAAGAAATACCAGAAATAGAAGAAAATCCTGATACGCAATCTCCAGTCTCCAGTCTC
>JAGRBZ010000297.1 GCA_020433805.1 Anaerolineae bacterium | reverse complement strand
TCGCCACCCGCTTCTCATCAAGCCAGCCCAACCGGGCCGCCGCTTTGAGCATGCTGTACTCGCCGCTAACGTTGTAGGCTGCCAGCGGCAGCTCCGGAAACGTGTTTCGAGCGTCACGGATGATATCCAGATACGCCATCGCCGGTTTAACCATGATGATATCCGCTCCTTCCGAAATATCAAGGGCAATTTCGCGCATAGCCTCTCGGCGATTAGCCGGATCCATCTGGTACGTGGAGCGATCGCCAAATTGTGGGGGGCTGTCGGCGGCGTCGCGGAAGGGGCCGTAAAAGCCGCTGGCATATTTGGCCGAATACCCCATAATCGGCGTATCGGCGAACCCGGCCGCATCAAGCGCCTGGCGGATAGCCATAACCTGGCCGTCCATCATCGCGCTGGGAGCCACAAGATCGGCTCCGGCGGCGGCGTGCGAGACACTAGCCTGGCCTAAGATTTCTAAGGTGGGGTCGTTCAAAACCTGTTGATTTTCAATAATGCCGCAATGACCGTGGTCGGTGTATTCACACATACAGATATCGGTCATAATTACCAGTTCAGGCGCAGCAGCCCGCAGCGCCCGGATAGCTTGTTGGACAATGCCGTCTTCGGCGAAATTTTCGCGGCCAATGGGGTCTTTTTGTGCCGGCAGGCCAAACAGAATAACCGCCGGAATGCCTAATCCGACAATTTCATCCGCTTCGGCGGCCAGCCTATCAACCGAGAGCTGAAAAACACCCGGCATCGAGGAGATTTCGCGCCGTATACCTTGGCCATGAACGACAAAAAGCGGATAAATAAAATCGGCCGGGCTGAGATGTGTTTCTTGAACCAGCCGGCGCAGTGTGCTGCTTTTTCGCAGCCGCCGAGGCCGCACGGTGGGAAAACCGCCGACGCTTTGGCTTACCTTTTCTGCTGCTATTGCATGGGGTGATCTAGCCATCTTCCACTATACTCTTTCCTCTTCTCAGTATATTCGCTGTTATTGGTCAACCGGCACAATTTTTATTTCAAATAATGTTGGCCACAATTTGCCGGTTATAAACAGTCGATCGTTGTCAGCATCATAGGCAATGCCGTTGAGAACAGCAATGCCGTTTTGCATATCAGACGGAGTGGTCAGCTCTTCTGGTGAGAGTAAATCCGTCAGTAAAATCCAACCGGTCACCCGACCTGTCTCCGGATCGATTCGGGCGATTTTATCGGTTTTCCAAACGTTGGCAAAAACTTCGCCGTTAATATATTCCAGTTCGTTGAGCATAACGACCGGGCCATTTTCATCAAACACTTCTACCCGCCCGATCTCCTCGAATGTCTCCGGGTCTCGAAAATAAAGGTTGGCGGTGCCGTCGCTCATTATCAGCCGTTTGCCATCGTGAGTGATGCCCCAACCTTCGGTAGGGTAGGTAAACGCCTTTATGGGTTCAAATGTGTCTTTGTTATAAACAAATGCGGCTCCGGCTTTCCAGGTTAGCTGGATGATTCTATCATCAAAAAGGGTGATGCCCTCGCCAAAAAGTTGATCCGGCAGGTGGATCAATTGAAGACTCTCGCCGGACTTCAGGTCAACCCGGCGTAATGTAGATTGTTCGTAGCGTCCCGTCCCTTCATACATGATACTGTCAACGATGATCAATCCTTGGGTAAAGGCCATAGGATCGTGAGGATAACTTTCTACAACTTCATAAGTATACAGTGGCGTCGTCGCCGATTGCTCTAAGTTGGAGACAGATGGTGTCTCGGTTGGTGTCGTAGCCGCAGTGGGGGACGGTGGCGGCACAGTGGCCGTCCCGGGCGGCAGCGTTGGTGAAAGGGTGTTTGTAGCGGTAGGCGTTGCCCCCTGGGCAAGGGCCACAGTTGCCGTACCGGACGTTGCCGTAGTATCACGCACTTGTCCCGGCTTGACAAATTGCACAATACCAATGAATAGGATGATAACGATCAGAACAATGAAAACGTTTACAAAATTGAAAGGTTTGTTTCTGTTCTTCCCCACGTTATTGGTTCCACTTGCTTCATGCTACCAGGGGTAAATAAAGCGCATTGTGCCAAATTTCGCTAATTTGTCAAATTGAATTTAGCCAGGAAACATTACAAGCAGATGACGGGTATGATCTGCAGCGGGTTTAACCTTCCCCATAGGAGACGGTTTACTGCCTTATTATACTTGGGATACGACAAAAAATCATATACATCGTGAGAAATCGCTTGTAAGGGATTTATGACATTTTTATACCTGCATAAGGTCTGGTCGCCGTATTACGATAAGAAACCAGGATTTTTAGCGTTAAAAAGAAACATCCTTTGCTTCAGAAAATTGTTAATTAGGCGTCAAAACCCTGGTTTCTAGACAAGCGCAACCCTAGTAAACACGTTAATGCGTGATATTTGGTTAAAATTCAGAAAAAATAGTGTACATTGGAGCTATCAGCCTCGACACGGCCACATCTGTCCATGCCTGTCTATACATGCTTGTAATTAATTTTACTATATGACGGCCTTGTGATACCATATCGAATAACTTCGCCTCCTACAACCGATCAACAATCCGTTTTCCCCGAATAATTTGGTTTTTAGTCGAAACAAAGTATGTTTTAGAAAGTAGCGATGTCGCATGAAAAAAACAGGCTATGTTTACGAAGATATATTTATGCAGCATGATCTGCCCGATCATCCCGAAAATGCTACGCGGCTGTCAGCCATTCTGAATTACCTGAATGAGTGTGACATCATGCCCAAGCTCTCGCGCATCCCGGCACGACCAGCCACGCCTAACGAGCTTCAGCGCTGCCATCATCCTCTGTATATTGAAATGGTTGAAGATACCTGCCGTTTTGGTGGGGGGATGCTCGATGGCGATACCTACACCACCGAATACTCCTTTGATGCGGCTCTTCATGCCGCTGGTGGGGTTATCGATCTCACCAAAGCTGTGGTCAATGGTGAATTAGACAATGGCTTTGCGCTAGTGCGGCCGCCCGGCCATCATGCGGTTCCCTCGTCAGCAATGGGCTTCTGTCTATTTGGCACAGCAGCGATTGCTGCCCGTGCTGCCCGCAGAGACCTCAAGTTAGACCGAATTGCCGTTCTCGATTTTGACGTGCATCATGGTAATGGCACGCAGGCGATATTAAATGAAGATCCCCATATTTTCTTTGCCTCCAGCCACCAATATCCCTTCTATCCCGGTACCGGTGCACTGCGCGAGATAGGACGTGGTCCGGGTGAAGGTGCTATTTTGAATATTCCTCTATCGGTGATGACCGGTGATGACGGTATTAAGCGTCTTTACTGCGAGGCTATGTTCCCGGCCCTACGTCGCTTCGAACCTCAACTGATTTTAATTTCTGCGGGTTATGATGCCCATTGGCAAGACCCTCTGGCTAACATTGGCTTAACCCTCAACGGCTATAGGTGGCTGTGCGAAGGGCTTATTGCGCTGGCCGAAGAAATTTGCAACGGCAACATTGTGTTTATTCTAGAAGGTGGATACAATTTAGATGTCCTGGCTCCGGGTGTCGGTAATACGTTCCGTGCCTTATTAGGCATAAATGAGTTTGATGACCCTATCGGCAAATGTCCCTGGAAAGAGCCGGATGTGAATGATCTCTTAAGCGAAATCAAGCGCGTCCACCGACTCTAACTTCGTCCTCCAAAGAACTTCGCTATTCATCGGGAAAAGGGTATAGCTTCGCTGCTGTTTTGTCAGGCTATACCCTTCTTCCGAATTCTTACAGACGGTTTGCTCTATTTGCCGCTCTGGGTATGATTCCCTATTGTGTTTTTATCAGCAACTTGTTACGATAACCCCAGAAATCTAATCGGGGTGTTATTTTTGGGACATGATCGATAGCAATCGGAAATCTCGATTTACCAAACCTGCTGTCTACATAATTGCCGCCGTTTTGGTCATTGTTGCCCTTGAATTTGGTGTCACCTTCTTATTCCCATCCTCAACAACGTCGGGTGCTGCTTCTAGTGTCCAAGAGGATGCGGCGGTTGCGGTAGCTAATTCTGTTGCTGAGGCAACGCCGCTCGTTGAGTCCAAACAGCCGGCCGTTCCCCTGCCGACAGCCACGCCCACGACCACACCTTCCCCAACTGACACACCCACCGTTACAGCCACGCCTACCCATACGCCCACGCCAACCGTTAGCCCTACCCCCACGGTTGACCTGGCCGAGTGCAGCATTTTAGGGTGCAGTGGTGATACCGTTCCGCCGACTATCCCGTACAGAGACCAAATGCTGCTGCTCGATCACCCCCCACAGCGCACCGACTGCCCCGACTGCCCGGCTAATGAAGAGATGACCGAAGCAGAGATCGATCAACTGCTCGCGGTCGATGACGATACCTTGGCCCAACTTAAAAAAATTGTAAGCTCGCAGCAGCCGTATGAGATCGCACCCGGCATTGTGTACACCGTGTTTGAAAACGTTCACCACGTCGTTGTTGATCTTAAAGCGTCAGGTTTTACGCTGCGTAATATCATTCCCCCCATTCCCGATCTTGAAACCCAGGAAACTATTCGCATTACGCCCTCTTTCTGTATGCGGCCTGAGTCACTGGTTATCACCGATGCCGATTACCACGGTTTGGTGGGGTCCAACAAAACCGAAATGGGGCGCGAACTCTTTTTTCACTTGGGGCGAGCGGCGCTCTTTCTGCGACCAACCAGCTTCAACGAAAACCGGTACAGCATCGATGTGATGACTGACTATAAAGATTTTGAAAAGGCGATTGTCTCATGGGGAGCCGGCCCGCTCTTTATCTTCAACGGTCGGTATGATTTCAATCCCAAAGAAGAGTGGTTTGACCAAGACAGATTAGATCGCTACACGGAAACTACGCTGCCTAAAATGACGGTAGCTATCTCTCGCGACCGAAAATATCTCTTTTTAAGTATCTCTACCGGACTAACACTTGAAGAGCATGCGGCCAATATTCTTGCACTTGGCGAACGGTGGGGCATCATTATCTCCCGCGCCATGCGCTTCGACGGCAACGAGAGCACTTACATGGCCATTCGTATGGGAGATTACATGGTTCCCGTTCTCGATATAAAGGAACCTCTCATCGTCAACTGCCTGGCCATCGAAAAAACCGACTAACCCTTATCCCATCAACCAACCAACCAACCAACCAACCTATCTAATCGCCTCCTCTTCCAGCACCACCACGACCGTTGCTTCCTCACTCCTACGCAAATAGGTCACTTCGACGCTGTCGCCTACCTGATAAGCGGTGAGCACAACATCCAGTTGTTCCAAACTCGTAACCGGCTGTCCATCGATGGCCTTAATAATATCACCGTCGATAAAGACCCGCTGGTTGCCGACAATAACCTCTTCCTGCGCTCCTTGAACATGTTGTCTTGCTAATGGACCGTCGCTGTATAGTTCAACCAACAACAACCCTTCATCGATTGGTAACTCCAGCAAACTGCTTAGGCCCGGCGTGATGCGATAGGCATACCGAATGCCTAACCACGGATGCCGATACCGACCCAACTCCAGCAAATCGGGCAGCACGCGGCGAATGGTATCGACCGGCACCGCAAAGCCGACCCCGGCGTTGGTTCCGCTAGGGCTAAAAATGGCCGTATTGATGCCGATCACCTGTCCGGCGCTGTCCAGCAGCGGCCCGCCTGAGTTGCCCTGATTGATAGCGGCATCAGTTTGAATGATGCCCGTAATCTCTCGGCCATCTTGACCGCGCAGGCTGCGGTTAAGGGCGCTAATTACGCCCGTCGTCAGCGTACTGCCAAATTGCCCAAACGGATTGCCGATAACCACCGCCCGCTGGCCGACCTGTAAACCGGCCGACTCTCCCAACTTGACCGGTACCAGCAATCCTTGCGGCGCATCAACCCTCAATAAAGCAATATCGTTGCGCGGATCGGCTCCAACCAACTCCGCCGGCAGCGTCGTTTCATCGACGAACGTTATCTCAATGCTTTGGGCCTGATCGATAACGTGGAAATTGGTCAAAATGTGGCCTTCGGCATCAAGTACAAAACCGGAACCGGCACCCTCTTCCGGAATGGCTTCAAAAAAGAAACTGCGCCGCAATATCTGCGTGTTGACGTTCACCACAGATGGAGATACTTTTTTATAAACGTCGATGATGCGCTTCTCGGCAAAGTCTCGACCAAACTCGTCGATGAAAGCGATGTCGTTGATAAGGTCTTCGATAGCCAAGACTGTGGGGGTCGGGGGCAGCGGTGTCGGTGTTGGGGTAGCCGTCGCCGTAGCGGTGGGCGTTTCCGGAGGCAATGACGGCGGTTGTGTGCCAATATAAATGGAGTTATTACCCAGGCTGCAGGCCAGCAAAAACAAAGCCGTCATCGTCATAACGCCCAACACGGTGTGTCGGTTGTTCTTGTTTAATGTCTTCACGAGATTCTGCCTCGCCGCTTTGTTTGTAGATTTACGCTACGTGTCTGTCAATTAAAATATACCATGCTGTCGGAATTGCAACAATCAAGCCGTTTTCTTCCATCGCCAACCGGCCCATCCGAGCAGAACCAGCGCGGTTACGCCACTCATTGCCAGCCCGATTTTCCAAATGGGTGGATCAAATATGAATTCGACCGTATGCCGGCCGGCCGGCACGGTGACGGCTCGAAAAGCGTAGTTGGCCCGTTCGATCGTCGCCGGCTGCTGGTCGACGGTGGCCCGCCAGCCGGGATAGTAGGCATCGGACAGCACTAAGTAACCGGGCTGATCGGTCTCGACCGCCACAGCAACGCGGTGAATCTCGTAATCGATAATCGACAGCGTGCTGTTCGGCTGCGTATCGAGCGATTGCCCCTCCTCTAACACCACCGTCGTGGCCGGATCAAAGCTGTCGGCGCGAATAGCTTCCCAGGCGGCATCGTGATCGGCCACCACTATCGACTCTCCCACAAACAAAACACGAGCCAGCGCATCTTGATTGAGGTAGATGTTGACCTGCGGATCGCCCTCGAATACCGAAACGATGTTGCCGTCGGCGGGTGCCCCGGCTTTACTGGCGATAATGTATTTGATGCCCAGAAAGTTGTAGCGACCCGTACTGCGCGGCGGCGCTCCGCTCCAGTACAGCGTGGTGTCGGCCAACGTGAGCGGATTGTACAAGCCCCAGGCATCGAACTCCTGGTACAGCAGAGCGGTGTCGGGCTGCCAGGCGTGCCAGACATCGGTGGTGACTTCCAGGCGGTAGAGGTTGGGATCGTTTTTGAGGAACGCTATCGCTTCCGGATGGTCGAAACCGGCGACCGGATTGGTGTGGCCGACATCGACATTGTAGCCCAGCGTAAACAGGTCGAGGGCGATAACACCGATTATGGCCAAACCGGCATTAAATCCGCGCAGCCGGTTAGCACGAATAAGATGCAGCACCACCAATCCCGCAATGGCAAACAAGGCAAAAAAAGCCACGCCCGACGCCGCGCCAATGGCTCGATTGAAGATCGCCGGATTGCGATCTTGTGTAACCAGCAGCGCATAGTAACTTAGCGGCCCGGCGATTACGATCAGCCCGCCGATACTCCAGGTGAAAACTTTGAGTAGGGAGCCAAACCATCGCTGCTCGGCATCCGACAGTGGGCGAGTCAATTTGTCGACACCAAAAGCGGCCAACGCAGCCAGGCTGAAGTCGAGCAGCAGGATGAATCGCGCCGGTGCGCGAAGCTGACTGAAACCGGGAGCCACAGCGTACAGCCAGCCGTGCAGCAGCGAGTAACCGCCCATCGCCAGCAGCAGCGCGACCACCGCCAACCCGACAAAAAACCACTTGATACGCCCCCGATACAACCCGGCCCCAACCACCGCCAGCAGCAGCGTCAAAACACCAATATACCCCGTCTCCACCCGATCCCACGGTCCCCAATGGAGCGCCGGATCGCGGCCAAAGTAATTCGGCACCAGCAGCCCGACCATCTGCACCGGATGCAGCGAATACTGCGCCGCCTCCGCATACGGCAGTTCGGCCCGGGGCGTGTGGCGGCTCATCTCATATGCCGGAAAAAACAACATCGCCGACAACCCAATTGTAATAACCAGCGCAATACCCAAAGCCAGAAACGGTTGCAGAAGACGTGAGACGTGGAACGTGGGCGATTTATAGCGTGCTGACTCCTGCCCCCTAATCCCTAATTCCTGCTTACTATCGGCTACCTGCTGACCGCTACCTGCTAACCGCTGACCACTGAAAGCTACCCAAACTGCATACAATCCCAACGTTAGCAACATAAATAACGTAATCTGAATATGCCCGGCCAGCGTGGCTATCGCCAACACCGCCCCGGCAGCGGCTGCTAAACCGACACTGCTCTGCACCAAACTGCGGTGAAAGAGCAGGAAAACCAGCGGCAGCCAGGCCGCCACCGCGATCATATTGAGATTACCAAAATGTACGATAAACAGATCGCTAAACTGAAACGCCAGCGCCCCCACAAACGCCGCCACCGGTTGAATCGGTTTAGTAACGGATTCCCCAGTCTCCAGTCTCCAATCTCCAGTCTCCTCCGGCCTGATCAACCTCAGACACAAATACATCATCATCCCCGTCAGCCAAAAATGAAAGACGGCTAAATACTCCAGCCATGCATACGTAAGTTGGGGAACCAGGAGAAAGACAATAAGATTGATCGGATAGAAAAGGCCCGATTGAATATCGGCGGCGAAGGGTGTGCCGCTATAGAGGTAGGGGTTCCACAGTGGAATGGTGCCTTGCCGCAACTGCTCGGCGGCAAAGCGGTAGTTGGGGTAGAGAAAGGGGGCCAGGTCACCGCCGCCGGCCGGCATCCATGTATTGGGGGTAAACAGAATTTGCCAGAAAAAGCCGGCGGTGGCAATCGCCAATAAACCGCCGGCAAATATCAATTCACGAATAAACGCCCTGGACAGTCTACTTATCCCCACCCAAAACATCACTGAGCTGCTTGCGCTGCTCGGCTGAGATCGCACGTTGCTTCCCTTGATCGCGCAGATGGGTTTTTATAGAGTTGGTTTGCACCACCGGCACGGCCGGATCGTTGAGCGTCAGGTTGACATCTTTATTGGTAAACAGCAGCAGCGGCTTTATGGGCGGCATCGCTTCCTCATCGAGCGACTTCCTGAGGAACTTTTGTACCTTCGCTGCGTTGCTTTCCGCTTCCGTCACCGGTACGCCGAGACCCTCATCGCCAAAGAAGCGAATGAGGCGCTTGAACTGAAACTTGCGCTTAACTTTGCGTTCGTTAATGGTAATATCGCCATCGTGCTTTTTAACCGTAATGACGTGAACGGCATCCGGTGCGAGCAGCACGTGATGCGCCGGCGCGGTGTAATTAAAGAGCAGATAATCGTTACCGAACTTTTTGAGTAATTGCTCCAATACCTGGTCGGAGCGCGGCTCGCGAACCCAGTTGTTAACCAGATTGCTGCTAAAAATCGCCGAAACAAAGCCGATAAACAAAAATAGGAGGGTAATCCGGAAATATTCAGGGTTATTGATGCTCAGGAAGTTGGTGACCAACCCGCCGACCAGAAATAACAGCGTAACCGGAGCAACCCGCTTCCCCCATTTAGCCCGGCTTTCAACCAGCTCAGTATTAGTAATAACTTTCATAAAGAGTAATACGTCCTTGTTAGCAGATAGCGGTTAGCAGATAGCGGTTAGCTACCAGCTAACTGCTACCAGCTAACTGCTACCGGCTAACCTATTGTTAATTTGTGTATCGGCCTAACACCAGGCAAGAGTTCTGTCCGCCCAAACCAAATGAGTTGGACAGCGCGATATTGACCGGATGCGAACGGGCCTTATTCGGCACATAGTCCAGGTCACAGGCGGGATCAGGGGTGTGGTAGTTGATGGTCGGGTGCAGCGTGTTGGTCCGGATCGATTGAACACAGGCCATCGCCTCGATGGCCCCGGCCGCGCCGAAGCTGTGGCCGATCATACTTTTGGTCGAACTGACCGGGATTTCATAGGCCCGTTCGCCAAAGATGGACTTGATGGCATACGTCTCGGCGGGATCACCGGCCGGCGTACTGGGGCCGTGAGCGTTGATATAATCAACCGCTTCCAGGCTGATGCCCGCATCTTCCAGCGCCCAGCGCATGGCCCGGATCGCGCCCTGCGATTGGGGATCGGGAATGACCACATGGTACGTATCGGACGTATGGGCGCTGCCCAGAATTTCGGCATAAATCGTTGCGCCGCGCGCCAAGGCACGGTCTAACCGTTCCAGGACAAACAGGGCGCAACCTTCGCTTAAGATAAAGCCGTCACGCCCGGCCTCGAAAGGGCGACTGGCCCCGCCGGGGTCGTCATTGCGCATCGACAAGCCCCGCATCGCAATAAAACCGGCGATAGTCGTCTCGTTGATGTTGGCCTCTACGCCGCCGGTGATCATGACATCGCAGCGACC
>JAGRBZ010000296.1 GCA_020433805.1 Anaerolineae bacterium | reverse complement strand
CATCGATCTTTCCGGCGTTTACTTTGGCCGTGTCGCCCGCATGGCTGTGCCCGAATGGGCCGCCATCGACCTGATGGCCACTATGGGCGAAATCGAAAGCCCGTCGCCGTTGATCTTCCACGGCGCGGTCGGTAGTACCCGCGTCGTCGTTTGGACGTTCGATTTAGAGGCCAGCAACCTGCCGGCCCGGCTCGCCCTGCCCTTGCTGACCGCCAACACGCTCACCACGCTGCTGGCTCCGGCCCCACCGCCCGCTGTCGACGTCGGCGAGCCGGTGACGCTGGCCCGTAACTTTAGCGTCGAAACACCCGACGGCCAACGCCTCTCGCTCAACACCGACCAGGACATCACCGAAAGCGCGTTCACCCGCACCAAAAAACCGGGACTGTACCGCATCTACGACAGCAACAACACGCTCGTGGCCGGATTTGCCGTTCACGCCGCCTCCATCGAGGAGTCGGATTTACTACAGCGTCCGGATCGCGCTCAGTTCGAAGAACGGCTGGCGATTTCGCCGGTGCCGCCGCCCAGCCCGGACGTGAATCTGCAAGAGTTCTGGCCCTGGCTGGCCGTAGCCGGGCTGGTGGTTATTTTGATAGAAGGATGGTTCGCGTGGCGGAGATAACGCTTCAAAACCCGCAGGTTCTCTTTATTTTGCCGCTCATCTGGCTGCTGCTGGTCTGGTTTGGCTGGCGACGCCGCTTCAAGCCATTTGGCCCCTTTTTGCTGCGGCTGGGCATTGCGGTGCTGATTATGGTGGCTCTGTCGCAGCCGACCATTCCGGCTCCACCCACCGCCGAGAGCGCGCCCGATGAACAAACCGTGCTGTTGGTCGATCAATCGGCCAGTCTGGGTCTCGCCGGTCAGGAAGCGCTGCGGGCCGAGGCGGCCCAGTTCAGCCGTAGTCACGATAACGTTGCCACCCTCTTTTTTGCCGAGCAGCCCCTATTGGTTGACGACCCTTCGACTCCGTTATCCGCCGACAGCGAGCCAAGCCTCAATGTGGAAGCGACCAACCTGGCCGAGGCTTTGACCTTGGGCGCGAATATGCTCAACGACCAGCCGGGACGACTGGTGCTGCTGTCCGACGGATTGCCCACAGCCGGCGATGCCCTCGGCACGGCAGCGGAGCTGGCCCGGCGCGGTATTCCGGTTGACGTACTGACGCCCGGTCAATTTGATCTCCAACAGTGGCATGGCTCCGAAAATGAGGTCCGTGTCGCCCGTTTGCAGGTGCCACCGGTTCTACGCAACGGCGAAACGTTCGATGTCGAAGTCATCATCGACAGCGAAGTTCCGGCTGAGGTCACGCTCAACCTCACCCAAAATGGCGACACGTTGGCCGAAGACGTCATCGCCCTCGACGCCGGCTCGAACCGGTTTACCTTCACCGCCAATGCCGGTGCCATCGGCCCCCAAACCTTTCGGGCCACCATCGCCGCCGACAGCGACCGTCAGGCCCAAAACAACAGCTTTTCCGCCTTCGCCCAGGTTTACCCGCCGCCCCGAATTATGATCGTCGCAGATGATCTTCTCGACAGCAATCGCTTCGCGTCGGTGCTCATCAGCGAAGGCTTCGATATTCAGGTCATTCGTCCGGACGATATGCCCGACCGTATCTCGGCCTTAGAGCCGTACGCCGGTATGGTTTTGCTCAATGTCTCGGCCTCGTCGTTTGAATTGGAGCAGATGCTGGCGATGCAAGAGTTTGTGCGCAGTTTGGGCCGCGGCCTGCTGGTTACCGGTGGCCCCAACAGTTTTATCAATGGCGCTTACGAGGATACACCGCTGGAGGAACTGCTGCCCCTATCGCTTGAGCCGCCCCCCCGCGAGGAGCGCCCGCCGGTGGCTTTGCTGCTGGTTATCGATCACTCCGGCAGTATGATCGAACATATCATACCCGCCACCCGTTTGGCGATGGCTAAAGAAGCCGCCATTCGAGCCACCGACATTTTAGGGCCGGATGATTTGCTGGGTATCTTGATGTTCGATAATCAATACGAGTGGGTCGTTCCCTTCCAACAGATTAACGATGGTGCCGAATTGCTGGAGGTTCAGCAGCAAATCGCCCGTATTCCGGCGGGCGGGGGAACCCGTATTTTGCAGGCGCTGGAAATTGCGCTGCCGGCCTTGATGGAGCAAGACACCGCCGTTGCCCGCCATGCCGTGCTGCTGACCGACGGCAAATCGTTCGATGGTCAATCGGGTCTGGACGAGTATGATGCCATTGTCGATGAAGCCACGGCGGAAGATATTACGCTCTCGACCATTGCCATCGGCACCGGTGCGGATCTCGCACTGTTGGAGCATCTGGCCCAGCGCGGTAAAGGCCGCTATCACTTCGCCGAATTTCCCGATGCGTTACCGGCTCTGACCGTCTCAGAGAGCGATATTCTGCGCAGTAATGCCCTGCAGGAAGGTGACTTCGGCGCGGCCATCTTTCAGCCCCATCCGATGCTGCGCGGCCTCTTTTCGCCACTGCCCGATTCGAATCAGGTCGATGCCCCAACCCTCAGCAGTTACCTGGCGATGACGCCCAAACCCCGTTCGGAAGTGGCTTTGCAAGTGGGGCCGGGCGATCCGCTGTTGACCTCGTGGGGCTACGGTTTGGGGCGCGTGGTAGCCTGGAGTTCCGACATCGGCAGTGAGTGGTCCCCCGACTGGCCCAACTGGCCGGAGTACAACCGCTTTTGGGGACAAGTCGTCGGCTACACCCTCCCGGCCCCCGATTTGGGCCTGTTGCAGCTTGAAACCAGTGTCGATGGCGACGGCATGGTGACGCTCATCGCCGATGCCGTTGACTCGACCGGCCGTCCCATTGAACGGACACGCACCCAGGCCACGCTGCTCACGCCCGGTGGTCAAGAGCAGCAGATCACCATGCGCCAGGTCGCGCCGGGCCGCTATGAGCGCCTTTTGCGCTTACCCGACACCGGTGCCTATCAACTAACCGTTAGCCAACCCCGGCCCGACGATGCGCCGGAAGAAACCGCCACTACCGGCTTTGTACTGCCCTATCCGGCCGAATACGGCCCGCCGGCGGACGACGCCGGCCTGGTTTTGCTCGATCATATTGCCCGGCTCACCGGCGGACGCACCTTTGGCGTGGGTGAAATCGAACGCATCAGCGTCGCCCCGCCCGACCAGCAAGTTGAGGCCGATCCGCGTCACTTGTGGCCCTGGTTCTTAGGTGCCGCCCTGCTGCTGTGGCCGCTCGAAATCGCCTGGCGGCGCTGGAGCCGCCTGCGGATTCAGTAGGCAGTGAAGAACGCGTGAAACGTAGGACGTAGGACCTAAAACGGTGAGTATCATTTGTTTTTCGCCACAAGGTTTCAGGGAATGTAGTGCGTAGTTCGTAGTGTGTAATACAATAATTGAGGAAGCCCTAAATACGCATTACGCATTACGCACTGCGCACTGCGCACTAAACACAAGGTCAAGTCGTGGCGAAAACTGAGAGACACTAACTAAATCGTGATTTACGTCCTACCTCCCACGTCCTACACGCCTTAATTTTACGTTTTACGCTTTAGGCGTTAATATCAATCTTAGTTAGATCGTTTATTATGAAAGTAGAGTGCTACAACGAGACTTCGGTCTGAGAAACCAGGGTTTTGACTTTAGAAGTGGAAATATGCGTTTGAGTGAGCCTTTTTCGGCCTGAAATTGATGTATTAACCGAAAAACTTGGTTTCTTTTCTAGCTGGTAGCACTACATAAAACCGTGGAAACGTGAGAGCGACGGAAGATCGACAAAATAATCGACAGAATTGACATGATTATCACGATTTTATCAATCATAATTCAGTAAATTCTGTTAATCCTGTCTAAATTTTTCTTTACCACGGTTTAGTGCAGCGTTACCTTCTAGCTTTATGTCTAAGTCTTGTAGTAGTAATAGTCACCTAAAGGCAGTTTTGTATGACATCTTATCCTGAAAACAACTATCCAACAACGGCTACAAAACCCAGTAACTCACAATTTGGCGTCGATAACTTTCGTCACACGGTAGCCGCCATCGAGCGTGAGGTCAGCAAAGTTATCGTTGGACAGCAGATGCTGGTTCGGCAGTTGCTTTTAACGCTGCTGGGCGGCGGCAATGCGCTGCTGGAAGGCGCGCCAGGGCTGGGTAAAACCCTGCTCATCAACACCCTGGCCGATGTGATTCATTGCAGCTTCAGCCGCATCCAGTTCACGCCCGACCTGATGCCTGCCGATATCGTGGGCACGACCGTTATTTCAACCGATGAAACCAACCAGCGCTATTTTCGATTTGAGGCCGGTCCCATCTTTTCCAACATTGTCCTGGCCGATGAAATCAACCGGGCCACGCCCAAAACCCAATCGGCCCTGCTCGAAGCAATGCAGGAGCGCCGCGTTACCGTCTCGCGCAGCACCTACGAACTGGAGCCGCCCTTTTTCGTGCTGGCCACCCAAAACCCGCTGGAGATGGAAGGCACCTACCCGCTGCCCGAAGCCCAACTCGACCGCTTCTTCTTTCATATTCAGGTCGATTTCCCGACGCACGACGAACTGATCGAAATCGCCAACCGCACCACCGCCGGTACGGAAATGGTGCCGCAATTTGTAACCAGCGGCGAAACCGTTGTTGCTATGCAGCGACTGGCCCGCCAGGTGCCGATTGCCCAACCTCTGACCGCCTATGCCGTCAACCTGCTCGAAGCCACCCACCCGCGGCACCCGGCCGCGCCCGACATGGTGCGCCACTACGTGCGCTACGGAGCCAGCCCACGCGGTCTACAGGCGATGATTATCGCCGCCAAAATTTCGGCGCTGATTGATGGTCGCCACAACGTCGACTATTCCGATTTGCAAAGCGTGATGCTGCCCGCCTTGCGCCACCGCTTAATTCTCAACTTTGAAGGCCAGGCCGAAGGCATCACCCCGGACGATATTCTGAAACAGGTATTGCAATCCACCCGAGTGCGATAAGATGCCGATATCCTTACCCCCCGAAGAGTTTGAGGCGCTGGTCGTTCAGGCGCTGGACGATCTGCCGGACTTTTTCAAGCAGAAGCTCAGTAACGTCGAAGTTGTTGTGGCCGACTGGCCCACGCTGGCTGAGCGCAGGTCCGTGGGGTTGAAGCCGGGCAGCCTGCTGCTGGGACTGTACCAGGGCATTCCGCTGACCCGTCGCACCGGCTCCTACAACCTGGTGCTGCCCGACAAGATTACCATTTTCCGGGGATCCATTCAGCGCGTGTGTCATACCCATCAGCAAATTGTCGACCAGGTGCAGCACACCGTTAAACACGAGCTGGCCCACCACTTTGGCATCAGCGACGACCGGCTGCGTGAATTAGGAGCATATTAAGAGGCAACCTCAATGGCCAAGCAAAAAGGAAAACTCGTTTACTCCACCCAATCAGGTGATCAGCGTAAAAACAGCGATACCCCCGCCGGACCGGCCCACTCGCTGCCCCCGGCCCAACAAAACCTCAAAGTGATGCGCGATAAAAAAGGGCGCAAAGGCAAAGTCGTCACCGTTATCAGCGGCTTTTCGTTAACGCACGATGATTTGAAAACGCTGGCGAAAACGCTCAAAACCGCCTGTGGCTCCGGCGGCACCGCCAAAAATGACGATGACGGCCAAATCATCGAAGTCCAGGGCGATCATCGTGAGAAGGTAGCCGAGAAGTTACAGTCGCTGGGCTATAAAGTGAAGTTCGCCGGCGGTTAGCGCAGGGCATCTATAATCCTCAGGAAAACCCCCTTCAATTTAAGATGAAGCAACAACGCTCATTTTTTCCTGCAAATAGTTCATACGTTGAAACGTCTGAGGGATTTCTACGCCTCCGGCTCCGAAATGACATGAGACGCAGCTATTTCCGAACCACGTTAATAGGCCACCAAAAAAGAACCCCAGTTTTTTTATTTTGACGGAACGTCGTATAATTCGAGCTTATGTGTCCGTCAGGAGTACTTTTTTGCTCTTTAACTGCTTTACAAATACCGGTAAAATATCCTTGGGAAAATCATTGGGCCGATTATCATAGCCTTATCACAATTGAATTACTCTATTCGACCCGTAATCAACATTCATCCGTTTGCGTAGTCAGAAGCCTTCCAACGCTGTAAGACAAACGTAAGTTTGTCCTACTCTTTCTGTCTGACTACCGACTACGGACATCTGACTACACTATTTTCAAGGAGACATATCATGATCAAATCCGGTGCCTCGATGCTGGGGGTGGGATTCGTTTTGCTTGTTTTTGGTTGGTGGGTTATCGTACAGTTGCCGGAGCATCAGCCGGATGCGATGACCGGTACACCCGTGTTCGATCCAACTCCGTTACTCACGCCCGCGAATGGAGCGACGTTAACCGACCCGTCGCCCACGTTTGATTGGTTCGAGGCATCGGGCGGCACAGGCAGCCTGACCTATACACTGGTGATTACCGGCCCGACCGGTTCGCAGACGCAGAGTGTTACGACCATTTCATCGACCCATTCCGTAACCACGCCGTTGGTCAACGGTGCGTATAGCTGGAGCGTACAGGCAACCGACTCGACCGGGGCCGACAGCGGTTTTGTCGCGCCCTACAACTTTACGGTTGCGGCGATGTATTACACCTATCTGCCCGTGTTGGAAAAGCCGGCCTGTCCGGTCAGTTCCGCCAACAGTTATCAGCTCATTCCGTTTAGCGGCAGCCCGACGGATCGACCGGATTCGCAGCATGGCGATTTGAACCTGGCGCTGCGGGGGTACAGCATCACCAACGCTGCCAAACAGTTGGTGAACTACAGCGGCGGCACGGACTCGAACGCGCCCCGTTTGGCCGGACTGTTCAGCCCCAACAGTTTCACCGCTATCCCGACCGTGTATCGGGTTAATGGTTGGGATTGGGGCTGCGGCAGCCAGGGCTGTGCGACCGGGCCAATCACCGATTGGGACGTGACGCTGCTTGGTCTGGCAACCAACAAGGGCCAGCCCATCAACATCCCGGAGCGGGGGCCGGAAATTTATGGCGGCGGTTATAGAGCCATTGTGCTGTACGCGGCAGAACGCCGGATTACGTTGGCCTATACCCGCGAAGATACGGTCGCCAATGGCTACTCCGTTCACATCGAAAATGTGTGCGTCGATCCCAATTTGCTGGCGCTGTACCAAAGCCAGGTGGGGGCCGGTGGCTTCCGAGTGAGTAATCAACTGCCGGGCCTGCGCAACGATCAGCCGATTGGCACCGCTTTTGGCGGGGAGATCCAGGTGGCCGTGCGCGATAGAGGCGCTTTTATGGACCCCCGCTCTTGCAAAGACTGGTGGGCCAAAGATGTCGCCTGCTCGCAGGGCATTACGATTGATAAAGAGCATCCGACAGGTGTAGGGCATAAGAAGTAAGGAGTAGGGGAATCTTTCCCCTTAATCCCTACTACCTACCCCCTACTCCCCGGTTTGGACATCCAAGCTGCATTATTGATAGAAAACTCTTGGTAATTTACAGTTGTTCAGTAACATTAACAGAAAACATCGTATGCTATTACGTTTAAGTCTGCTTTTTGTGGCGGTCGGCGTGGTGATTAGTGTGATCAGTGCCTCTTTACTAGGCGTGTCGGTCTACTTTACGCGCGCCGGCACCGCCTCCGCGGAGCGAGAGAGTGTCACCATCCGACAGCTTGCGCCGCTTGAAGATGACCGTACAACCGAAAAGGAAGTCACCCCGTCCACCGCCGGACGAACGAGTCGATCGACAGATGAGAAGCAATCCACACCCCAAGCCATCGAGCCGACGGATGAAGCGGAAATTTTGATGCTCTCGGGTGCCGATGATTCGGTCGAAGAAGAGGTCGAAGTCTCATCGTTGGCCAAAGGCGAGACAGCCGCGGCCGTGGTTACGCCAACCGTTAAGGCAACCATCCCCGCCTCACTTGGGTCGGCGGTGGTGACCAAAACGGATGTGCTTACCCGCATCACCACGCCGGAAACCATCACCAAAACGGACGTTATCTCACTTCCAACGCCAACGTCGACACCGACGCCTACCGCCGAACCGGCGCTTGAAATTGAGGCCGACCTGGAGTACAACGAGCCGTATACCTCGACCGACCAGGTTCAACCGCCGCCTTCGGCCGATCCAACGGACGCGCCGGCCGTGTCGGCTTTGGGCTGTCCCGTTAGCTCCCCCATCGGTTTCGAACTGATTCCCATTGAGGGCCAGCCGCTAAAAGATCATCCGGCCTATGTGCATGGCGACCTCAACCTGGCCCTGCGTGGTTATATTCCGTTCGGCTCGTCGCTGGGTTTGGTCGATTATGAGGGGGCTACGGATGGGGACGCGCCGCAGTTGCATGGCTTGTTTGAACCCAACCGGGTACCGCAATTTTTGAGCACCTATCGGGTCAATGATTGGGTTTGGGATTCGAGCCAGTGCGGCGGCCACCCGCGCGGTTGCCCCGGCCCACCGGCCGATACGTTTTGGCCGGTCACGCTGGTCGGCGTGGCAACCACGCCCGGCGAGCCGGTTCACATTCCGGAGCGGGGCGCTCAGATTTATAGCGGTGGCTACACGGCGCTGGTGCTGTATGCTGAGGAAAATCGGATTACGCTCGGCTACACGCGGCGCGATACGGTGGCCGCCGGGTACACGGTTCATATTGAGAACGTGTGCGTTAACCCCAATTTGGTGGCGCTGTACAAAGCCCAAGAGGATGCCGACGGCTGGCTGGCGAGCGGCCATTTACCGGGCTTGCGCAACAATCAAACCTTCGGCACCGCTCTGGGACACGAAATTCAGGTGGCCATCCGCGATGCGGGGATGTTTATGGACCCGCGCTCACAGAAAGACTGGTGGCGATAAACGGTTGCATAAAGTGGCAACCGACGCTTAAAAGAGACTCCCACAAAGGATATGAAGAAGGCGCAAAGAATTCTGAGAATAATCTCTGTGTTCTCTGCGCCTTCTTTGCGTTCTCTGTGGTAAGAAACATTCAGGCCTGATGCAAATTTTCGGTTGTGTTAAGCTGTTGTAAGGCTAAGGCCGAAGCCAGAGGCACCGACATCGTCGGCTCGATACCTTCAAGGGCTGTGAGCACAGGCTTAATCAACTCGCCTAAATCGGTCTTGACCACTAACAGCCGCAGGGCATGGTGCGCGCCGTTGCGTAGCCACGGTTTCTCGGGATGTTTGATTAATGCCCGCAGCAGGGGAGCCAGCCCCTGGCAGCCCAGGTCGGCTAAACTTTCAGCCGCGCGCCAGCGCACTTTAAGCATGTCGTCTTGAAAAGCATTGATCAAATCGACTGCCGCACGACCATCACCGATATTGCCCAGCAACAAAGCCGCCTGCCACCGAATTTGTTCGCGGGGATCGTGTAAGGCCGTTGTTAGTTGGTCAACCGCCGGTGGCCCAATGGTGATTAATGCGTGGCGGGCTTGTTGACGCACGGATATATCGTTGCTGTTGAGGGCAACCATTAAGGTCTGAACCGTTTGCTCGGTTCCTATATCGGTCATGGTATTCTCCGTTGTGGGGTGGCTATCTCCCTGTTCTCAGTTTAAAAGAAAAGCTCTCCGCATGCACCCGTCATACGGAGAGCTTTTTGGCTGATTGGCCGGTTAGTTTTTTGACTGACCGGGTTGTCTAGCGGGTTGGATAGGTGTCTAAAAACCTGCTAAAAAGGCCGTAAGCCGAGGGTAGCTCCCCCCAATCCTCCCTTTTTCTTACGGTAAGAACGATGCCAGGCATCGCGGTTTGCTGAGTTCGATGATTAAAGCCCCGTATGTCATTTCGGAGCCAGAGGCGGAGAAATCCCTCAGGCATTTCAAGATACGAAGCGAGCGCCGGGAAAAATGAGCGTTGGTGCTTCAAATTTTCCCCATCGGACACCTTTTCAAGCGTATCGTCACAGGGATTTCTCCGCGGAGTTTATCCTGAGCGAAGCCGAAGGGCTACGAAATGACATGAGATACATCTATTTCCGAACTCAGATTGTAACACCTCAGCAGGCAAAAACCCCAAAGGTTTTTCACTCGAAAATTAATAGATAATTAGGCTTGTATTGGAAAAAAGAGCCGATTTTACGACCCATACCACGAAACCTTTAGGGTTTGGGCAGAACTGCTGAGTAAATACTTCAGATTAATAGGCGGGCCATCACGTCTCATTCAAACCCAGCGCCCAGCCCACTTTATCGATACGCGGCGGCTGATAGCGCTCAAACTTTTGCAGCAGCGCGGTAGGGTTGTCATCGACCAGGATCATCGCCAGGTTTTGTGTGTCGACAAACTTCTCTTGGGCCGTATGCTCCATAAAGGCCAGCAGCTTGGTGTAATACTCCGCCACATTAAGCAGCCCGCACGGCTTGTGATGAATGCCCAACTGGGCCCAGGTCAGCACTTCAAAGAACTCCTCGATGGTGCCCAGCCCGCCCGGCATGGCGATAAAGCCATCCGACAGT
>JAGRBZ010000295.1 GCA_020433805.1 Anaerolineae bacterium | reverse complement strand
CGCCGGGGTCGGGCGGCCAGTTGGCCGGGCTGTTTTGGGGGGAGAAATCAGAGTCACGAGGCCGACGCAATCTCAGCCGCGAGTTGAGCCAGCTTTCCAGCCGCCTGCCCGACGCCTTTCAGGCCGATTATCACAACGTCCAGTTTCAACCCTCCTCGCTGTATTGGGTCGATGCCCTGGCCTTTGAACAACTGGCCCGGCAAGGGGGTCGCTTCACCTGGACGCAAAATGCCCCTAATCTGGCCGATCTCGCGCCGGATGCTGCTGCAAGTGACGACGATGCGCCAATCCAACCCGACAAACTGGCCGAGGCCGCCGCTCTGTATCAGGGCGATTTTATGACCGGCTACTATCTGGACGACTGCCCCGAATTTGAGTCGTGGCTACTGAGCCAACAGGAAGGCTGGCGGCGGCAGGTGGTCGAACTGCTTGAAACATTGGTGGCCTATCACGCTATCCACGCAGCCGACGACCAGGCCGAGACCTTCGCCCGCCGCTGGTTAGAATTGGAACCGTGGCAAGAGCAGGCCCATCGTCACCTGATGGTGCTGCTGGCCCGTAACGGCAAGCGTGCTGCCGCGTTGGCGCAGTATGATATCTGCAAGCGCGTTTTGGAGGATGAGCTAGGAGCCGAGCCGGAGGAAGAGACAAACGCTCTGGTCCAGCGCATTCAGGCAGGTGACATAAAAAACAGGAGCGACCGCCGCCTTGAGGCGCTTGAGACAGCGCCGCTACCAACGCCCCCGCTATCCCCTCCCGCCCCATCCCGTCCCACGCTTAAAATCCGCGTCCCTTCGCCGGCCACGCCGATGGTCAATCGCGCCGATGAGCTAAAGCAAGTGGCGGATTTCTTTCAGCAGCCCGACTACCGGCTGATGACGCTGGTTGGCCCCGGCGGTATCGGCAAGACCCGGCTGGCGCTTGAAGCCGCCTGGCAAGTCAAAGAAACCGTGCGTGATGACTTCATCGAATTTACTCACGGCATCTATTTTGTTGCGCTCGAATCGCTGAGTTCGACTGATTTTTTGGTGACAACCCTGGCTGATGCGCTCGATTTTTCCTTTTATAGCGGTGGCGATCCGGCCGAGCAGTTGCTTAACTACCTGCGCGAAAAATCTATGCTGCTGGTGCTGGACAATCTCGAGCATCTGTTATCGGCCCCCGAAACGGGGCTGGACGGCGCAGACCTCATTGACCAAATTCTGACGAACGCCCCTCAGGTCAAGATTTTGACGGTATCGCGGGAACGGCTGAACCTGCTGGATGAACAGCTATTGCCCATTCATGGTCTAGCCCTGCCGGATCTGCCGGATGACCGAACGGCCACGTCTCGCTTAACGCTAAATGATGCCACCTGGCAAAAGACCCAAGAGAACAGCGCGGTTCAACTATTTATGCAGCGCGCCAAAGCCGTTCAGCCCGGCTTCGAACCATCGACCGGGGATAGAGTGGCCATCGTACAAATCTGCCGTCTGGTTGAGGGCATTCCCCTGGCGATTGAGTTGGCCGCCACCTGGCTGCGGGTTCTGTCCTGCGGCGAAATCGCAGCGGAGATCCGTAGCAATCTCGATTTTCTAACGACGTCGCTGCGCAATGTACCGGAACGGCAGCGCAGCGTCCGGGCTGTTTTCGATTATTCCTGGCGACTTTTATCAGAAGAAGAACAGCGGGTATTTAGACAACTGGCCGTCTTTCGAGGTGGCTTCCGGCGTGAGGCGGCTGAACAGGTAGTCGATGCCTCGTTGGGGCTGCTGCTGTCGCTTATCGATAAGTCGCTGCTGCAACGTGTCGAGGCTGGACGTTTTGAGCGACACCATTTGCTGTGGCAGTATGCGCTCGCCAAACTCGACGAGCTGCCGACGGAGAAAGCGGGGGTCGAAGATCGCCACGGAGCGTACTTTGCCGATTTCCTGGCGCAGCAAACGGCAGCACTTCAGGGCGGCAACCAACGGGCTGCTTTAGCCGAAATCAATGCCGACATCGAGAATGTGCGCCTCTGCTGGCAGTGGGCGATTGAACGGGGTCGGTGGGGTGCGGTTGAGCAGGCGTTAGAGAGTCTCTTCCATTTTTATGATATTCGTAGTGGGTTCAAAGAAGGGGCAGAAGCCTTTGAGCGGGCCGCGAGCGCACTTGAAAAAAGTGGCGACACAGCCGCATCGGCGGCCAATCCAATTGTGTGGGGTAAACTGCTGGCCCGGCAGGGGTGGTTTGTTTTTCAACTGGGGCAGTACGAACCGGCTATCGAGTTGTTGCACCACAGCCTGGAGATTTTGCGCCAGGCCGGCGAGGCGGCTCGACCGGCGCTGGCCTTTCCGCTCAATTATCTGGGGGCGGCGCATCGCCATTTGGGTGAGTACCAGTTGGCTGAAGAGCATCTGGTTGAGTGTCTGGAGATTTGTCGCGAAACCAAGGATCGCTTTGGTGAAGGCGTTGCCCTGACGATTTTAGGGCAGGCGGCCTATCTCAAAGGGGATTATATCCAAGCCCAGCAGTTTTGCGAAGAGAGTCTGACCATCAAAAGAACCATAGGCGATCATCGCGGCATCACCTTTGCGCTGCATATTTTGGGACAGGTAGCTTTTGCCGTGGATGCCTATGCGGAAGCCAAAGGCTACTTTGAGGAAAGTCTCGCTATTTGCCAGGCCATAGGTGACGACCGGGGTATTGCTCTGAGTTTATCTTATTTAGCCGATGTTTTGCAGAAATTGGGTGAGTATCCGGGGGCCAGGCAGCTTTACCAGGAAAGCCTGGAGATTTTTGAGGAGATTGGCAACCAGTGGGGCATCATCTCGACGCGCAATAAGTTGGGCTATGTCTCTAACGAATTAGACGAAATCGAGGCCGCAGCCGATCACTTTGCCGTCGCGCTGACGCTGGCCGAGTCGATTCAGGCCGTACCGGCTGTACTCGATGCCGTGGTGGGCATGGTGGCCCTGCACATCAAACGCGGTGATTTTGCCTGGCCGCCCATTTTAGAGGGTTTGGCGCTGGCGTTGAACCATCCGGTCAGCAGTCGCACCAACCAAGACCGGGCCGCCAAACTGCTGGTTGAGTTGGAACCTCTGCTGCCAAACGACACCGTGAGCAATCTACACGCGATGTCTAAAAGTAGAACGATTGAGGATATTGTGCGTAATCTGCGGGGATGACAGGGTGGCAAGCTTGCCCAAGTATTGGCTTTGAACTAGCCATGACTTACGCAGTTTCAATAGGCAAGAGGCGGACCCGAATAGCCTGTTCGTTAACGCTGACAAGAGCGCCCTCTTCCAACGAATTACTAAAACGGGTAAGCACTTGGCTTAAATAGTGGTTCACCTGACCCGGACGCATATCATTTAAACGAAAAGTGATAACACTAGGCCGATGACTACCACTTAGAGCGACAATCCGGCTAAAATCAAGGTCGTGGGTCAGTATTACCCGATTTTCAGCACGCGCTTTGGTGATAATATCTAGATCGGGCAATCGTTGCAACCCCTGATCGCGCAAGTGAACAGCATTATAGCCTTGGTTTTGCAGAAAGGCAGCATTGCTGGCCGCTAGCCCCATATCCAACAAAAATCTCACGCTGGAATTCCGGTTGGCACATATACTATATCTCCGGCTGTCCACGCGGCATAACGCAGAGCTTGCTCAATGTCTTCGGTTTCCAAATCAGGGTATTCAGCCATAATCTCATCTGTACTCATACCATTAGCTATCAAATTGACAACCAATGATACAGAAATCCGCATACCGCGAATACAAGCTTTACCGTCTAAAATATCAGGGTCAGACGTAATCCGGTCAAATCCAAACATAAGACCTCCTTTTAAAGTAGTGGGTTGGTTTGATAGCGGGTTGGTTGCCGTCCAACTATCAAGCCATCTAACTAACATTTTCATTGTCGTTGTCGTCTCAAGTGAAACTGACTGACTCCCTTAATGTCCATTACATTAATGTAGATATTCACCTATAAGTCCGCCTGTAATTGGACGTTGAAATATATCCTCTACTGATAATACTATATCACAAAATCCAGCAATTGTGCATTGCAAATGGTTACGAAGCAGCCAACGTAGTACGTTGAGATGAGAGATGAGGGGATAGAGAGATTGTTTGGCATCATCTTTCTATCTCCTCATCTCCAATCTCCAAAACGGCTTGTTACTTTGCCTTATCTTTTTTGGTATCCAGCCGGGCATCGAACTTTGCTTTATTAATCACAAACCGCTCGTGACGCCCTTTGGCGATGCGATCAACACCATCGTGGGCTTCTACGGTAAAGACGAGCTTCTTGCCCTCGACCGCGATCAACTCTACGGTAGCCGTCACCTCGAAACCGGGCGGCGTGGCCGCTTCGTGGCTGACATCGATGTGGATGCCGACCGTTTGCTCTTCGGGCCAATCGAGATGGGGATTGATGGCCTTGATGCAGCTCCACTCCAAAAAACCGACCAGAAAGCCGGTGGCGAAGACTTCCGGCATCGCCACGAACTCTTCCGACTCCGGATAGAGGGCTGGAACGGTTTTTGTGTTGGGTATAATGAACTTGTGTTCATAGCGAATTCCCGGTTGCAACGTTTCTTTCATGCTGCCTCCCTTGCATTAGATTGAATCTATTAATCTCAATTCGATAATCAAAGTCGTGCATGTCATTTCGTAGCCGGAGGCGAAGAAATCCCTCAGACATTTCACGATACGAAGCATTCGGTGGGAAAATGGCGTATTGTTGTTTCAAATCTTCCCAACGGACACCCTTCCAGGCGTATTGCCACTGATTACGTACTACGTTCTATTAACTAAAAAGACCCGCACCAAATCTCAAAACCCTCTAAACCGATAGCCTAGCCCCGTCACCGTTTCGATAGCCGCTGCGTGCTGGTCGAGCTTCTTGCGCAGCGAGCGAATGACCGAGTCGACTACATTACTGCCGCCGCCGTCATATTCATAGCCCCACACCTCCTCCAGCAGATCGACCCGCGAGACAGCCTTGCCGGTGCGCTGCCACAAGCAGTGCATCACGCCGAACTCCAACGGGCTTAACCCAACCGCTTGACCATCGACAATAAGTTCTCGCCCCTCAACATCCAACCGGCTTTCCAACGGCTTTGTACCATATTGGGCTTCGACCAGCCCGGCCAGCCAGCCGGGAACCAACTCCGGTCCAAAGTCATTCATGAAGGTGTCGTAGCCAATCCCGTCGAATTCTACCCGTAATTCCGGCAGTAATCGAAAACCCAGTTGACCGACAATAGATCGTTGCAGTTCGACATTTCGCGTTGGGAAATAAATGCGGCGCAGTTGCGGCGTAGCCAGATAGGCCCGCTTGATGTCTAACCAGCAGGCCGCCTGCACCCCGGACAGCCCCTCGCCGACGTCGGCATCTAAAACGCGGCGACTGAACAGAACGCTCTGCCCCTGCGGCACGGTATCCTTTTGCAGATGCTGCCACCAGCGCCAAAGGATGGCATCTTGGCGTAAAAGTTTGGTGCTGACGGTAGCCGGATTAAACAGCGTATAGTAACCAACTATCTGGCCCTTTGCATCGCGGACGCTATAAAAAGAGTCCGGCAGTGCTTGCCACAGCGCCATAATCTGAGCCGTAGAGTTAGCTCCATCGTGGCGTAGGGTAATGGCTTCAATTGTTGCGCCGTCTTGCGGTTGAGATTGTTCAATAGCATAGAGGTGAGCGTCCGGCGGAAAGAAGGCATCGCGGATAACGGGCTGTTCGAGCAAATAGATAGTATCGGCGGTATAACGCCATAGGTGGGCCTCGCCGGCGGTTTGCATTTCCTGTTGAAGCTGCTGCCAGCCGGCGCGGCGATAGGCTCGATACTGATTGGGATCCGAGGCGTGGAGCAGGCTTTCAATCGCCTGCCGGACGGAGTCGTGCACGATCAGCCCATCGGGACCGCTGTCGACAAAGGGCAGGGCGCTGAGGCGGTCGTAGGCTTCCTGAGGATCGAGGTCAGGGAGCATCGCGCCCAGCAGCGAGCGCGTGGCTCGACGCAGCACCGATGCCGCTTCAAGTACCTGCCGGGTGACCGGATCGCGCACATCCTTCAAATAAAGGCGAGCCAATTCTTCCACCACCCGCCGGGCTTCAATTTCCTCCAGAGGCAACTCGGGCTGCTCGGCCAGTGCCGCCGCAGCCAGCTTGAGCGCCAAAGGATGCCCGTTCGCAAAGCGGTTGATCCGTTCGATATTCTCAGCCGCAACGCCTGCCTGAGCCAACAGCTCGGCGGACGCTTGCCGATCGAGCGGTTCCAGCGGCACGCTGCGAAATAACCCATGCCAGCCCGGTGTTGTCGTCCATGCGGCCACCGGCGCTTCTCGCCCGAAAAAGAAGACCCGCGCGTTGTCGGGCAGCGATGGTATAAATACTTGCCGCAGCCAGGTATCCAACAGGCGAAACACCTCATAGGTATCAAACGTCAAAATGACCCGCTGGCCGAGTTGGCCCAAAACAGAGGCCAGCGTATCCAGCGAGGTTATGGGCTGCCCCACGCGGCTCTGCACGGCATCAAGTAGCCGGCTCTCGGTGGGCTGAATGGTCCGGCAATCGAGCGGGATAACCACCACGCCCCTACTCCAGGCCGTTTCTGCCAGAGCGTTAAGCAGGCTGGTTTTGCCCATCCCCCCTAAACCATGCACAAACGTCACCAGCGGACCCTCATCATCCATAGCCTCTAATAAGGTCTCTAACTCCTGAGTGCGCCCCACAAAATTTTGGCGCTCCTGTTTGAATAATCTATCTCTAATTCGCTGCGGCATAGCGTTTTTCCTCCAATCCAGCCCTCAAGACGCTCCGATTAAGTAGTGCGTAGTACGTGGTGCGTAGTATGGAAGCTCACTACGCACTACGCACTACGCACTACGCACTACGCACTACGCACTACGCACTACGCACTACGCACTACGTTCTACGCTCCACGTCCCAATCATCATCATATCATCATACCGTTCTCACAACTTTGGACCGAAGGTGCCTTATGATAAGACCAAGTTCAAATAACTCATATTCAACACCTTACTTACGAAATGGAGATAAACCATGTTACCTACAATTTTACAAATCAATTTCAAATTTAATGGCTCAAAGGCCGACTTTCAAGCTACGGCCCACCCTGCGGCGCAACCCATTGCCGCCTTCCCCGGTTTACAATGGAAGATTTGGTTGTTCAATGAGAACGGGGGTGAAGCAGGTGGGATTTATCTGTTCGACAGTCCGGAGGCGGCTCAGCACTATTTGCAAAGCCCCATCATTACCGGGCTTGGCAAGCACCCCGGCATCACCGCTATTACGGCCAAGCTGTTTGAAAGCCCGGAAGACCTAAGCCGCATCACCCGCGCCCCGCTTGGCCTGGCCCAATCGGTTTAGGGATGCAACTCACATCTTCGTCCTGTCATTTCGAGCGAACAGCGAGAAATCCCTACAGCGTTCCTCTGGAAATAACACGTCTGAGCGAGGAGCGAAGCATCCTCAGATGCGGAGCGGCTTGGTCCAACCCGTTCGCATCTGACGCTTGCGGCTCACTCCGCCAGAAGGCAACTCATGTTAAGTAGGGGCAGCCACCTGATTTTATCGCAAAGTCTCAAAATTCCTAATTTCATGTTTCACCCCTTTTGAATACATTCGTTCCGACGCTCTGCGTTGGAACACCCTCTGGGACGCTGAGTGTCCGAAAGATGCGACAACGCAGAGCATACGTTCGTTCCAACGCTCTGCGTTGGAACGCCCTCTGGGACGCTGAGTGTCCGAGAGATGCGACAACGCAGAGCATTGTCGCCAGGGAAATCGATGTCGATAAAGTAATACGTATCATCTTTAACCAAAAATACATCTTTAACCAAAAATATAACAATCACAACAGGAGATTACCATGCTCAATGAAACACACCTTCAACAATTCAAAGCTGCCCTACGTGGCGAACTCATTCAACCTCAGGACCCAACGTACAAAGATGCCTGCAAGGTATACAACGGCGCGATTGATCGCCGGCCGGGCATGATTGCTCGCTGCGCGGATGTGGCCGATGTTATCGCTGCCGTCAACTTTGCTCGTGAAAATAATTTGGTATTAGCCGTACGGGGCGGCGGTCATAGTGTGGCCGGCCTAAGCTTGTGCGATGATGGTTTGGTCATCGATCTGTCCGCTCTGCGCGGCATTCGGGTAGACCCGACGGAGCAGACCGTTCGCGTCGAGGGCGGCTGTACCTGGGCCGATGTCGATCACGCTACGCACCCGTTTGGTTTAGCAACACCCAGCGGCATCGTCTCCAGTACCGGTGTTGGCGGGCTGACGCTGGGCGGCGGGCATGGCTACCTGACCCGTAAATATGGCCTGACCATCGACAATCTACTGGCGGCTGACATGGTGTTGGCCGACGGCAGCTTTGTTACGGTCAGTGCGGAAGAGAATGAAGATTTATTTTGGGCCGTTCGCGGCGGCGGCGGCAACTTTGGTATCGTAACGTCGTTTTTGTTTCAACTGCATCCCGTTAGCACGGTTTATGGCGGCCCAATGCTGTGGCCCTTTGAACAAGCCGAGGAGGTCATGGCATGGTACCGGGACTTTATAGCGCAAGCATCAGAGGAGATGTACGGCTTCTTCAATTTTATGATCGTCCCACCGGGACCACCCTTCCCCGAACATCTGCATAACCAAACGATGTGCGGCATTGTGTGGTGCTACTCCGGCTCGCTCGACAGCGCCGAAGAGGCTTTCCAGTCTATTCGTCAAACTGTGCCACCGGCGCTCGATATGGCCGGTCCGCTGCCTTATCCGGCTCTGCAATCGATGTTCGATGCGCTGATCCCTTCAGGCTTGCAGTGGTATTGGAAAGGGCATTTTGTCGAAACGCTCAGCGACGAGGCCATCGCTCTGCACATCAAGCACGCGGCTAAAATTCCTACGATGCTGTCGACCATGCATTTGTACCCCATCAACGGAGCCGTTCACAACGTTGGCCAAAACGAAACGGCTTTTAACTACCGCAACGTCACCTGGTCGATGAACATCAGCGGCATCGACCCCGACCCGGCCAATCGAGAGCGCATCACCACCTGGGCGCGTGAATACTGGGAAGCACTCCGCCCTTATTCGGCGCAGGGTGGCTACGTCAACTTTATGATGGATGAAGGGGAAAGTCGCCTCAAGGCCAACTATGGCGATAACTACGAGAGGCTGGTCACTATCAAGCAGAAATACGATCCCAATAACCTGTTCCGCGTCAACCAGAATATCAAAGCGGCTTCGGCAGCTCACAAGTAAAGAAAGAGAGCCTCTTGCAATAGTTTCTAGCAGAGCAGGTGGCCTGTCATTTCGAGCGACAAAGGAGCGAGAAATCCCTGTGGCAATATGCTTGAAAGAACGTCGGGTTGGGAAAATTTAAAGCAACAACGCTCATTTTTCCCGGCGAATGCTTCGTATCTTGAAATGTCTGAGGGATTTCTTCGCCTCCGGCTACGAAATGACATGTGCGGCCTTAATTATCGAATTCAACGTATTAGGATAAATCAATTTTCACGAACCAGGTATAACGTGTCCGGATTACTGCCCTGCTTAACAATAAGCTGTGGTTTTTCAGACTCGATCAGATCATCGTGTTCAAGATCGATCTGTGTTTGACCCAGATCAAACGCCTCACGAATAGTACGACCATAGCCTAACCCCTGGTAAAAAGCGGTCGCAAAGCTAATGGATGCTGTGTCTAAGATTGTATCTGACATACCTATCACACAATCAATATGCTCGGCAATGGCCTCGGCTTGTGGTTGAGAATAACAGGCGTTAAGCACGACACAGCAAATGTTATCTCGCAGCGTCTTAAACAATCCACTCAGAGCACGTTGTGACACCGTAAAGCTATTTCCGTTATTATCTTCCAATATAATTTCGTTATCTTGGCTTCCATGGCCGCTAAAATGCACAATGCCGGGTTTGTGTCTTAAGAGCAAGCCCGACAAATCTGAAACGCGCACGGCGTGATGCTGGATAAGATCAAACTGCTCCCGGAAGTCAGCTTTGCGAAGTGCGTCATCAATTGCTCGAATCTCCTCACCCAAGCGCAATTGGGTTGTATCCGAGGGGTTGGCCGTTAAAAAAAGGATCTTGACTTTACTTCCCTGACCATTAATTGGTTTCCGGCTTGGCTCCTGCGCACTACTCTGTCCACCGCCGAGTTGCGCGTCTATTTCTTCGATTTTTGCCTTTAGCTCTTCTATTTCAATCTCGATATGAGGAGGCACCGCAGTTCTTCCATATGTGGCTGCTTGTCTTTCTAAGATCGCAAGTCTTTTCTCATGAATCGTTTTTATAGTATTGAGGTGTTGCGCGTTATCATTACTCATTGAAGCCTCCTTTTATGACAATTGATGAAATGTTGACTATGAATTCGGTTCAACTGAAAAGTGGTGGTTCAACAGGATTTCGTGGGGTTGACACCATAAAACGTAAAACGTGATGCGTAAAAAAGGATTACGTTTTACGTT
>JAGRBZ010000294.1 GCA_020433805.1 Anaerolineae bacterium | reverse complement strand
CCATCATCTTCAACACGATGATTTTAAACGAACGCATTCTCTGGACATCACCCGCCGGATAACCAATAATTGTCGCCCATAACCCCTTTTATCTCCCTCACCATGGTGACTCGGTATGACTCACTCTAGTGATCGCGGCTGATCACTAGAGTGAGTCAGCGTAATCATTAGAGTGATCAGCCGGACTCATTCTAATGACTCGGCGGGATCACGAGAGTGAGTCGGAGCAGGTGACCATGGTACGTGAGAAAAACGTTACAGATGCCTTTTTCGCTATCTTGAGAACATTGCGATAGATTGCCAAGGATCACCGCTGGCCATCGCTGGCTCTGTGATTTTTAGGGCAGTGATGGCAGGCAGTAGATCGTTGTTTCACAAGCAACCACCCGTTGCATTTTGTTAGAGGTGACTTAGGTCCGATTGTCAGCCCAACAGAAGAACGATATAATGGAAAAGACCACTGAATCGTTTTGACCCTCTGGGGCTTTGCCATAACGACCGTAGCCCTATGGATCGACTCACCAGAGGATACGTACAATGACGTCAACCGACTATAACGAAGCGATTACCCGCGCCCAACTGATCGATCCGGCGCTGCAAAAGGCCGGGTGGGATACGAGCGATCCCCAACTGGTGGGCAAAGAGATACCGGTGGATGGCTCCAGCCCGGCGAGCTGGCAGCGGCTGCGCCGGAAATTGCAAACGGTGCGGGAAGGGGGTGCGACCTACAACGTCAAACCGGCCGAGCTGCCCCAGGGTATTAGCGATTACGTCCTGTACCGGCCCAATGGCCAGATCATCGCCATTGTCGAGGCCAAGCGCACCAGCATCGACCCCCGGCTGGCCGAGGCCCAGGCCGAATTTTACGTGACGGAGATTGCCAAGCGGAGAGCTTTAGGCCGTTTGCCTTTACCGGCAACGGGCACGCGATCCATCTGCTGGATGGTGAGTCGGGACTGCGGTCGATGCAGGGCTTTTTCTCGCCGGAAGATTTAGAGCGGCTTCTCTACCTGCGGCAGAACCAGCGGGCGCTGTCTCAAACGCCGATCAATCCGGCCATTGTTGACCGGCTGTACCAGCAGCAGGCGGTGCGCCAGGTGGCCGAAGCCTTTGAAGCCGGCAAACGGCGGGCGCTGCTGGTGATGACCACGGCACCGGCAAAACGCGCACGGCCATGGCTCCGGTCAATCTCTTTTTACAGGCCGACTAGGCCCGCCATATTTTGTTTGTGGCCGACCGGGATGCGCTGGTTGAATAGGCGCTGGAGGAAGGCTTTAAGGCCCACCTCGAAGAGCCGGCGGCCCGTATTTACGCCCAGCACGTGGATGAGGCCAAGGCCAACCGGCTGTACACCGTTACCCTGCAAACCATCAGCCAATGCTTCCGAGACTTTACGTCCGGCTTTTTCGACCTGATTATCTTTGACGAGGTCCATCGCTCCATCTTCAACAAATGGAACGAGGTGCTGAACTACTTCGACGCCCGCATCATCGGCCTGACGGCCACACCGGCCACCTTCCTCCTGTTCGCCTTATGGGACGACGAAGCTCGGCAGTGGGCCGGCAAGCAGTATCACGGGCCGGAATTGACCGCCGTTCGCGAGCGATACGTCGAGATTTATCAGCAGTTGGCCAACACACCACACGGCCCGGAGCGCACGGCTCTGGTTAAAGAGGCGCGCCGGTTAGAAGAAGCGTAGATGGGAGTAAGATAAGAGGTTTTTCAGGTGTTGTTGAATGAGGCGTTTCAATAATTAATAATTAATTGTTAATAGTTAATATGACATTGCTTAAGGAGAGAGAGAATTGAAGAGAAGCGTTGGATGGCCGGCCATTACCACAAACCAACTATCAAACCAACAAACAAACTTCGCTTACTCTACCTGCAAAATGGTGCCTAATACACCAATGCGCATCTTGTCTTTACCGAAGATGGCCCGCATTTCTACTTTGTAAGGGCCGGGGGTCAGGTCATCGGGCGTGCGGAAGATGATTTTTGTTGACGTGGCCAGGCTGAGATCTTCGAGCCGAATTTCGGTGCTGGCGTTGGTGTGGCCGTTGGCGGCAATCAGGAAAAGTCCTTGTGGGGGATCGTCCTCGTTGAAAGAAAGATTGTAGCCTTCCAGACGGCCGTTGTAGCTGGGTGACAGGACGCTGTTCGATACGCCTTTGCGCAGGTTGATGTATTTGTGCAGTTCCGGCTGGGGTTTGATGGCCCGCTGTTTTTCAAAGTTGGCCCTGACGCGGACCAAATCTTGAAAATCGCTGTCGGGGCGGATCAAAATAACCAGTTCGTGCCGTTTGGGGTCGTAATAATCCTCAGGGCCGTTAAAGACGCCACGCATTGATAACTTAAAGGTCATTAGGTCGGTTTGAATGCGCTTGCCTTCCAGTAGAGAGCGCAGAACACCTTGCTTGAAAACGGTGTAGAACGCATGCATATCGGCCACGGTCAGGGTCGAATGGTGGAAGCTCATCGTTTCGAAAAGCTCTTCCAGGGTGATGGTATTATCCGAGACGATACTGGCCCGATAGAGCTCTTCCCCCTCCAAAAAATCGTTGGGGTAGGTCTTATACTTAATATTGGATACTACAGTGGTTGCATCTGACATACATCTTATCCTTTGCGAAATTGTGAAATGGATGTTGATAAAAACAAGCGATTGCAATTGCTGTTATGCTTTTTATAACATAACGGCCAAAAGTCCCTAATTTCAATCCCGAAAGTACTTGGGTACCATGCCCTTTAGTCTATCAAGAAACTGAATTTTAGAAATGAAGAACACCCCATGAAGCCGCCACGGGTCACTGCGCCTACGAAATGCAGTTGAGGATGTTAAGGGCAACAGAAGATTTAGTGGTCCTATAGCTAGCCCAAAAGTACCAAGAGCGCTGTCCGAAAGTACCATGGCGGCACGGCTGCGATCACCGTAAATTCTGAAGAAATTGGGGTTAGGAATGAGAATTCATCCCTTTTTGTATCTAAACAAGGTCTGTGAGATTGGGCCGAAGCTGTAGGATATTGGCCGGTGGCAGACAACTATGGCCATACCGCGTCATTAGAGGATGGCGACTTTATCGGGGAAGCCTTGGATGATGATAACATTGAGGCAAAAACAGGAGCATCGGCCCAGTGAATTAATCCAAACCGGGAGTAGGGAGTAAGAGATCAAACCGTGACGTTCACCGCTTTACTCCCTACCTCTCGTAAGGTCATCGCGTTCGTTATTTTTTAGATATGGAACACCCGTGGCGTTATCTACGCCCTTTGGGCTAAATCTAGCCGACGCCGCTTAAGTTGCCCAAAACTGATAAGCTTTTTCTGCTCTTCATCCCACAATCCTAAAAAGATACTGTGGAAACTTGACCGTAGGGTTAACGTCACCGTTTCTTGAAATATTGGATTTTCTTCGTGACACTTTTCTAAGAGATAGTTGGGGATTCTGGGGCTGAGATGATGAATATGATGGAAACCAATATTCCCGGTGAACCACTGCAAGATTTTGGGCAACTTGTAATAAGAGCTACCTTGAAGAGCAGCTAGCGTGTAATCCCATGCGTCACTGTCGGCCCAGTAGGCATCTTCAAATTGGTGTTGGACAAAAAACAACCAGGCTCCGGCAGAAGAGGCCAGGATAATAATGGGGGCGTGAATTAAGAGAAATGCTTGCCAACCAATCAAGCTCATCACGCCGCCTACGAGCACAATAATGGCTAGATTTGTCCAATGCACACTGTTTCGAACCTTTTTCATCGCTTTAGCCCGAGATGTAGGAAATCGATAGGCAACCACAAAGAGCATCGTCGAGCCGATGACAAACAGGAATAAAGGATGGCGGTAAGCGCGATACTTGAGTTTTCCCCACCACGATTTCTGTAAATACTCGGCCACCGTCATTGTATAAACATCGCCAATACCACGATGTTCCAGATTACCGGCATTGGCGTGGTGAATGGCGTGGCTTTTTTGCCAATACCGATAGGGAGTCCATGTAAATAAACTGCACAACATACCGACCCAATCATTTGCCCGCCTTGAATTAAAAAATGATCCGTGACCGCAATCATGTTGTATAATAAACAGCCGTACCAGAAACCCCGCTGCCGGCAAAGATAGCAGTAGGGTGAGCCAATAGCCAACCTGAAGGCTAAGGACCATAAGATACCAGATGGCCAAAAAGGGGACTAATGAATTGATTACTTGCCAAATACTTTTCCAGGCATAAGCGGTTTGATACTTGGCAGCCAGGCTTTTCCAATCAGGCTTTTGCGCTGTTGAAGGCCGGGTCGATACTGTGTGCATTTACATTCTCCTAAAGGCTATAATAAGTGTTAATAATCAAAATAAAAGCGCGGGGTGAGTCCCGCGCTTTTTAGTTGCCACCTTGCTATGACACTGCTTGAAAGCAATAGTTCTGTGTTATAGACTACTGGGCCACAACGTTTGTGGCTTGAAGTCCTTTGGGACCACGTTCAACGCTAAATTCAACCTGCTGACCTTCATTTAAGGAGCGATAGCCATCCGATTGGACGGCTGAGAAGTGGACAAAGACATCTTCGCCACCTTGGTGTTCAATAAACCCATAGCCCTTGCTGGCGTTGAACCATTTTACAGTCCCAATAATTCTTTCTGACATAATACGGTAATTCTCCTAATACATACTACAAAAAGTTAAAAATAGAGTAGTCGGTTAAAGGTACCTGGCACAAAAAAAGTGACCGCCAAAATATCTGGGGGTCACCTCGAAACCAAACAGATACTCTCTAACCTAGCTATAAAAGTATACTTGACCCCCTATTTTGTGTCAACTTCAAAACCTAATCCGTAGCGATCTTTGAGATCTGACAGTTCAACGCTGCGCAAGATGAAGCCAAAAGCTGTACTTGTATCAAGTCCTTGGGCCGTTAAGCCGGATACAAGGCTTGCCAGAGCTGCTGCGCCCCTTCAACCAGGTTGGGGCCGGGGGCATTGAGCAAGATTTCATTCACGGCTACCACACGACCTGATCGAACAGCACTCACGTTACTCCAGCCGGGCCGCGCCAACACGCGACTCGGATCCATCTTGTCGATGCCGGCCCAGCACAAAATAATCACTTCCGGATCGGCCTCGATAACCTCTTGCTCGGTAACCTGGCGACCCACCGGCGGTGGGACACCCACGCCGCCAAGCAGCTCGACCAGTTCAGCAATCCACAGCCCGGCGTTCATCAGCGGCTTGGGCCATTCTTCCACGTACACCCGTTGGCGAGGCTTATCTTCAGCCCGCCGCCGTAGATCGGCCAAGCCGGTTTGCATTTGCTCCACCAACGCATCGGCTTGGTCGGCAACATCGCACAGACGGCCCAGCCAGCGGATATGCCGATAAACATCCGCCACACATTGCGGGTATAAGCAAAGGACATCCAGTTTGGCCTGGAGCAGCATATCGATCTTACCGGCCTGATAGGGCGTAGCGGCGATAACCAAATCAGGCTGCAAAGCCGCCACCTCATCCGCTTTTACGGCCCAGGTAGTATCCAACTGCGGCAGATCGGTTACCTCAACCAGGCGGTGACAGTATCGTGTAACGCCCACCAGTCGATGACGCTGCCCCAACGCTGCTAGTATAGCGGTGATACTGGGTTCTAAAGAGACGATGCGTTGGGTCATAAGAGTATCCTTGAAACAGTTGACTGTCAGTTATTGTGAGCAGACGCTTCCAAAAGTCAAGATCCTTTGCGTCTCTTGCGTCCATAATGATGGTATTGTTACATCTTTTTGGCTGTAGAGTGCTTGGTCAAATCAAACGTAATGGGTAGGGAGGTTGAAGTAGGGTGAGTTTCCCGTTAATCCCTACTTCTTGCTCCCTACTCCCAAATTACCACCTGGAATTACTGCCTACTCTTGTAACGATATCAGAAATTGTAAATTCTGTATAGGGGGTGCCGTCCGTATAGGTGGCGTCCCGGTACAGCCCGTCGGTCACGGTGCCGGTGGCGCTGCCGCCGAGGTAAATCGGGTAGGTTGTGCCCTCGGTTAGCTCTGTCGAAGAGAAGGCGATGGACTGGAACTCTTTACTCGGTGCAAACGTGAGAATGTTTTGCCCATCTTCCGATTGAATATGCACCAGCGTGCCGGCTGCCTGGGTCGAGTCGAAGTTGATCAGGACAGACGGTTGGGTCGATGTTTGACCGGGTGCTTGGGCCATTCCGGCGCTACCGGCGGCGACAAGCTCACCACCGCTCAGCGTGAACGAACCATCATAATCTAAGGCACCATTCCCGCGATTGGTTGGGCCATTGACGATAACCAGGCCGTCGGTCATCTCGATAGAGCCGTTGGCGTCGAGACCATCCCCACCGGCGTCAACCACAATCGTGCCGCCGTTGATGTAAAGGTAGTAATTACCGGACGTTGCAAAGCCGTCTCCTCCGGGGCCACCAGCTTGACCAAACAGGTCGCCCAGATCAAACCCATCATCGTCATCCGCTCTTGGGCCTCGTCCCCGACCGAACTCACCATTCGGTTCCGGTCGGTCTCCCCCGCCCGGTCCCGGTCGGCGTCCCATACCGGAGCCATCATTTCCGCCGGCCACGTTCAAACCATCATCACTCGCGACAAGGTTGATATTGCCGTCGTTGATGGTAATGACAGCACTTTCGATACCTTCATAAGATTCGGTAATGTTGATGTCGCCGTCGTTGATCTCCAGGGTCGAGTCGGCATGGATACCGTCATCACCCGAAGCGATAACGAACGTGCCGTTATTGACAACCAGGCTACCGTTGGAGTGAAGTGCGTCATCGGCTGAGTCAAGCGTAAAGGTTCCGCCGTCGATATTGACGTTGACCGCGGCTTTGATGCCTTTGGCCGAGGTTTCTTCATCAATAGTGACGGTGCTGCCGCCGCCGGAGGTCAGCGTGAATGTGCCGTCGGTGATCATTACGTCGGTTTCGGCTTGCATAGCATCGCCACCGGCGTTAATGGTAATGGTGCCGGTTTCGATAGTGATGGTGCCTTTGTCGGTATCTTCTTCATTATCGGATTTGAAACCATCGCCCTGAGCATCAACGGTGATCGTACCGTCTTTGACGACAAGATAATCTTTGCCGCGAATACCGTCATCGGCCGCATTGACCGTGATAGTGCCACTGGCGATGATAAGGCCATCTTTGCTGGCGATACCGTCGTTGTAGCTGGCGTTCACGGTCAGCGAACCGTTGCCGTAGATGGTCATGTCGGCTTTGCTGAAGAGGGCCGCGTTGGGTTCATCTTCTTCCGGGTCTTCGAACACATAGGAGTCGCTGTCAGTGATGCTGTTTTCCGTACCGTCGGCCAGAACGATCATCACTTTTTCAGCAGCGGCGACGTTAATCGGCGCGCTGGTCGAGTTACGGAGATCGACTCCGTTCAGGATAAGCCGTACGATCGCTTCATCTTCGGTGTCGACGATAATTTGACCGTCTTCTAAAGTGCCGCTAAGGCTGTAGGTTCCAGCCGCCGTGATGGTGACAGTGCTGCCGTCAATCGTAACGTCATCGCTGTCGGCGGTAATCGAGTCGCCGTTCAGCGCGATGGCGATGACGGAAGCACTGTCCCATGTGTAATCATCGGCGTCATCGTGGGTTTCGCTGTTGGCCGCAGCCGCATCATCAACCGAAGCCGCGCCCATATCGGCGTTGACTTCGGTGGTGGCGGTGATAACCGTGGTCGTATCGCTTACGCCGCTGCTGTCGATCTGTTGCTCGAAGGACGACAGGATCGGAGCGACACTGCTGCTACAACCCGCCAGCATCGACAAAGACAGTAAACCGGCGAGCAAAAATGTTGTTTTTCTTTTAATCATTGTTTCCTCCTGTTCTGAATAAGAACGTGTATTCTGTATGAAAGTTGGAGATGAGAGATGAAGAGATTAGACGTAGGGGATTTCTCTCCATCTCTATCTCCATACGGAAAGAGTATTTAATCGCTTAGTTTCAGTATAAGACAAAGATAAAGAGAAATTTTGCAGAAGTTATAAAGATTTTATGAAGATTTGAGAGTAAGGAGGGTAAATGCGGTGGGGAGGTGACGGAAAGCTTCACCACAGAAACGTATCAAAACTATCCCATTGATTGCCCAACCTCAACAAGTAAGGTATGCTTTACACGTTCAATGAATCGAAACAAGAAAAAAAGAGGTAATCTTGTGATCAAAAACATACCCCTTTCTGAAGTCGTTGATTTAAGTACCCTGGTTGCGTACCAAACCGGACAGGTAGTGAGCCGAACGCTGGCCCAAAACAGCGGAGTTAGCGTGACGCTGTTTGCTTTTGCCGCCGGGGAAGGATTAAGCACCCACACGGCTTCCGGCGATGCGCTTGTTCACATTGTCGATGGCGAAGCGCTTATCACCATCGACAATGAAGAGATGCGCGTATCTGCCGGGCAAGCGGTGGTGATGCCGGCTAACGTTCCCCATGCAGTAGCCGCTCCCACCGACTTTAAGATGCTGCTGGTCATCATCAAGCCGGACAAAGCCTAACGTGACGACGGCTGCTCCGCTGCGCCTGCGATCCATCGCCCTGCCGGCTGAACACGGCAGTTGGGGGTTGACTTTAGAGCCAATCATGTTAGGTTTGCTGGTCGCGCCGTCGTGGGGAGGCTTGGGTCTGGCGGTCGGTGCGTTTGGTCTCTTTTTGCTGCGCTGGCCCTTAAAGGTAGCCCAAACCAGCCACAAACAAAAACGCTTTGTTCGCAGGCAGATGGCGCTTCGATTTGCGGGCCTTTACGGACTGCTGGCTCTGGGGGGGCTGCTTATCGGCGTTTGGCAGGCCGGTTGGTGGCCGCTATGGCCGATACTCCCGGCGCTGCCCTTTGGCTTGATTTTCTTCCTGTACGACACGCAAAATCGCAGCCGCAGTTGGCAAGCCGAACTGGCCGGGCCGGTTGCCTTTGCCGCCACAGCCACCAGTATCGCCTTAGCCGGCGGCTGGACGGCTGCTCCGGCGCTGGCTTTGTGGGCGGTCCTGGTAGGGCGGGCCGTGCCGTCCGTTTTGTATGTCCGGGCCAGATTGCGACTCGATCGCGGCAAGCCGCATCACCCGGCGCTGGTTTGGGGAGCGCATCTCGCGGCGCTGGTTGCTGTGGGGGGGTTGATGAGTGTCGACTTACTACCCAGGCTGACCCTGGCGGTGTTTGCCTTACTGCTGGCACGGGCCGGCGGCGGTCTGTCTCGCTATCGACGGCCCGTGCCGGTTAAAGTCATCGGCATTACGGAGTTAGGCTGGGGATTGCTGACGGTGTTGGTTGTCGCGTGGGGATGGTGAACTCAGCCAGCACCGGCAGGCTATTCCGTTCGAAGCGTGAGTACGCCTATTTACGCACCAACATCTGTCGAAGCCCTGGCCCAATAAACAATTCGCCGACTACGTAGTTCACACTCCGCTCGATCTTCCGATATCCCCGCTGCACCAGTGGTTCGGAAAATAAAAATGCGACACCATTCGATAAGAAATCGCCGGTCGCTAAAAATAATATCCCCGATTCCAATAGAAAAATGGGATCCGCTAAAAAATTTTCACCGATTCCTATAGGTAAACGTCGAGTCGATCCAATTTTTCCAACGAATCTTTCAAGACTCACTGATTCTTTCAAATGTTTTCCAACGATCCTATAGGATTCTGCCGACTCGTTTTTAGACCATGGGAGAATCCAATAGGATTCGACGAATCTTTTTCTTGACCATGAGAGAATCCAATAGGATTCAGCGGATCTTTTTCTCGACCATGACCGAATCCTATAGGATTCGATGGATCCTTTTCTTGACCGTGGGAGAATCCAATAGGATTCGGCGGATCTTTTTCTCGACCATGACCGAATCCTATAGAAAACACCGGATCTTTTTTTGCCCCTTCGTCGAATCCGATAGGAAAAACGTGATCTCTTTTTGTGCTCCTGCTGAATTCAATAGGGGAAGGGGGATCTTCTAAAAGAGTTCTTGTAACTACTGAGCCAATCGATGGCGATATCATGAGGCAAAGGCTGAGGCGAAGCAGTCAAATTCAGATTAGGCCGCCACGCCCACAAGACGTCGGCTCGTTTTCTTTGCTTTTTTCTTAGCCTTCGCCTTAGCCTCAGCCTGATTTACACCAAATCTTGTGGCTGAATCGTTACAAGTGCGTGTTTAAGTCGTCCAGATCGATTGCATCGGCCAAAGCGAGAGGCGTGTGACGTTGGCCGAACCCTGCACGGTGGCAAGCGCGAGGCCGGTGCTGTCGGGCCGGGTGGGATAGACGCGGCTGGTCAGGCAGATGTGCCGCTCGGCGAACAGTTCGAGCACCGAGCGGTCGAGAAAAATACGCAAGCGCAGACGGTTTGGATTGGCCAGCGGACATGCGACCGTTACAGGGGCGGAGGACAAGTCCGGATCAAGGCTCGATTGCGAAGTATCGACCGTTAACTGCTGCTGTTCGGCATCGAAGCGAACTGTTGTCTGTTCGGCTCCGTCGGGGGTGCGGCGTAAGGTTAGCACGAGATGAGTTCCAGGCTGAAGTTCCGCTTCCAGCCATATTTCCAACGTGTCGCCTTGCACACGTCCTGAACTCCAGTC
>JAGRBZ010000293.1 GCA_020433805.1 Anaerolineae bacterium | reverse complement strand
GCCGGGAATGGTTAGGTCGGTGGGGATAGATGTGGTCAAGGTAAGCTGTTTTTCCTCGGCCAGAAGCCGCAACGATTCGGTGACGTCGGTTAGGATAGTGGACAGATTGACTTTTTCTTTGGCGATAGGACGGGATGGCGCATCGCTGTAAGCGGGGTGCGGAGTTCGTGCGAAGCGTCGGCGGTGAAGCGATGTTCGCGTTGGAAGCCGGCCTCCAGTCGAGCTAGCATCTACCACATCATTGACCACAATGCAGGTTACGCCTTCGATAAGCTTGGTTTTATCGAGTACCTCAATCCGAATTGTTTCCTCACCGCCGACGTATTCGCGGACGTTGCCGATAGCCAGCGGGTAGTAGGGGTTGGGATTGGTCAGGTTGGACAAGTCGCTGTCGAAATCGGCGGGGTCAAAGTTGGGGGCATAGGGTTCCTCGCCCAAGGTTTGGCACAGATCCAGGCGTGCTTGTTGCTGCTCGGCGCAGAGTTGGTTGTCCTCCCGGCGGGAATTTTCAGCGTCGGCTAGACATTCTGTGCGTTCTTCATCATCGATCACGTTGAGGCAAATGGCTGTGGCGACGAAGAAATCATCTCTGACTTCGTTTTGGCAGGCGTTAAGCTGGGCTTGCGCCGTCGCCGAGCATACCTGGCCGCTGTCCCGTGCTGTGGTCAGTTCGGTCAGGCCGACCTCGGTTTCGGCGTCCATTTCAGCCGCTTCGTCGGTATCTTCTCCATCAGTCTCATCTTCATCTCCCTCCTCATCCTCATCTTCGACTTCATCTTCGTCATCATCGACTTCTGTCTGGTCGTCGGCTTCCGGTTCGGTCGTTGCTTCTTGGGGGAGCGGTGCGGCCTCGGCATCCGGTAGTTTATCGCTCCACATGAGACCTCCTGCCAGCGCGCCGATGAGTAAGCCCAGCAAAACTACGGTTGTGGCTACAGATCTGTTTATCCTCATCGATTGGCTCCTTTTTATATAGCAATTTATTTTGGTCAGCCCATTGTCGTTTAACAACAGATTGGTTCAGTTTTCGCTATCGATTGGAGAAAGTGCTTAGATAAGCAGACTACGCTGGTGGTAATATAACTTTGGTCAAGAAACTGAACCAATCTTGATCATTGCGAATAGTCTATCAACCCAACATGAAGTCGCCATGAAGTGAAGATGAAGAAATCCTTCATCTTTGCCCGACGATAACGCTCAAAATGTAAAAGCCCTTTCGGCTAAGAAAGGGCTTTTGGTTAGAAGCGGATAATTTGTTGGCAAGTTAGAGGCTTTGATACCACTCAGCCAGAACGGTACCAATTTGATGAGGATGATCCTCTTGCAGGTAGTGCATTTTTGACCCATGAACTTCAATATAGTGGGCTTTGAAAGGAAAATCTGCTGAAATAGCGGTCATCATTTTGCTCCTTTGATGATAAGTAACAGAGATAGGGTTATAGGACTCGTCCATAAATAACTTACCTGTATTAGGAGATTGGAGACTGGTAATTAGAGATTAAGTAATCTCCAATCTCTAGTCTCTCATCTCCCAAACTGAAAAATTAACCGTGGATAGTTTCATAGTATCACATACTCCTGATACCTGTATGTCAGGAAGCTTACTTGCCAAAGACCTATTCATTTCGCATTTATTACGCATTCTCTTGCTATTCTTGTTTCGATAACGATTTGAGCGCGATGGTTTTCCCTCAACGATGGTTCAAATCCCAATAGATCATCAATCAACTTTTATAATTGGTAAGCATAATGTGATTTTACGGGAGAAATATCATTATGATGAACAAGAATAAAGTACATCAGGTTTTAACGGTAGTCGTTGTTTATGGTTTGGGAATGTTGACATGTGCCGTACTGCAGCAAGTTGCACTGCTGGGGATGGCCCATGTTGGTGGGTTAGAGATACCTGTTGCTGCGGAGCAAGTCAATCACAGTGAGGATTGGAAGCTGCTTAGCTCTGAGGAAGGGAACTTTTCTATCCTATTTCCTGACACACCACGTGAAAATTTGAGAATGCCGGCGAACAGTTCGGTAGAAGAGACAGTTTATGTCTTTCAGACCGATGTTGAGAACGTTTCTTACCAAGTTTCATACAGTGATTATATTGAGGACAACACTGCTAATACAATTAACACGCGATTGGATGCCGCCCGTGATACACTGGTAGCTGAATTGTCAGCACAGGTCGTTGAAGAAGTGCCGAATGTGGTCGATGGCTTTCATGGGCGACAGATAAAATTCTCTATTGTCGATGAAGATACGGCCGGAGGCAAAGTGGGAGTCGTGCAGTTGTGCCTGGTAGAAGATCGCCTTTATCAGGTTGCCGTAATCGGGCCGGTCAACGCTTATTCTCGGGCCGATGCGGAGCAATTCATGACTTCTTTTACACTGCTTGAACAACCCAATGTTGAGGCTCTCGTCCATTAGATGACTGAGGCTATTGGGTTACGGTGCTTGTGGCAGCAACAAAAGAGAGATGGTTGGCGGTAGTGGATCGTTTGAGCATAAGCCTATCTTTAGAAACCGCAAAGACATAATTGTGCGAAATTTTATCACCATTTACGTCTTTGCGGTGAACTTAATTTTAGTTTGGTAAACACCATTAGCAAGCGGATCATTGTTATCCTATAATTGAATTACGAGTTACGCAGTTCGAGACCCTAAAGGTTTTATAAGTCGACTTCAGGACAAAACACAAGCTTGATTGTCTCTCAATTTTGATTGAAAGGTAACTTCGGAAACCTTTAGGGTCTGGTTTCTTTCAACTGCGTAACTCATATGAATAATAGATATGGGGAAGATTATGGGTATCATTACGATGAAGCACGACGTAGAAGTACAATCGACCGAAGCACCGTCATTTTTGGGCCGACATCGGGCTAAAATTTTGGCGTTGTTGTTTTGGTCAGTCGTCGTGAGCCTGTATTGGTGGGTAACCGAACATTATAATTTGTCACCGGCTATGGAAGTGATGTTCGTGCAAGATTTGTTGACTGGCAGGATAGTTGGTTCACTGCTGTTTATCGTGCTTTTTACGTTACAGCCGCTGGTTTTCTTTCCCTCATTTATTTTGGGAATTGCCGGGGGAATGCTGTATGGGCCGGTTACGGGAACCCTGTTGGTGACCTTAGGCGCTAATGGCGCGGCAAATGTTTGCTATTTGGTGGGGCGCTTTTTTGGCTGGAACATTGTTGATACACAATCAGACAATGACGGCTTTATCCGGCGCACGATGCACGGTGCTCGTAACAATACTTTTGAAACCATTCTTACGCTCCATCTTTTATTTGTGCCGTTTGATCTTGTTAATTATCTGGCCGGCTTTTTTAGAATGGACTGGCTGAAGTTTGCCCTGGCTACTGTTATTGGATCAATCCCCGGTATCTTAACATTTGTCCTTTTTGGAGCATCGCTGCAAGGCGATCTCTTGAGCGGTGAGCCGGAGCTGAATTTTTCGATGCTGGCGTTATCGGGTGGCATGCTTGTTTTGGGAATTACTTTATCGCAAGTGGTTAAATGGCGACAAAGAAAAGTGGCAAAGATTAGAGGGTAAAGATCAACAAAGGGAGGGAAAGAAAACTTCAATCCGTGTGCCTTGGTGGTATTCACTCTTAATACGAATATGGCCCTGATGCTGTTTTACAATTCCTAAACAGGTGGCTAGCCCCAAACCCGTCCCCTGACCGACGGGTTTTGTTGTATAAAAAGGTTCGAATAGATGGGATTGTTCCTCCGCCGTCATTCCAATGCCGGTATCGGTTACGATTAGCAATGCGTACTCGCCCGGTGGGATGTCGCTACCTGGCTCTGTTTGATCGGGTAATATAAGTACCTTCTGGGTTTCTACAGTTAATTGGCCGCCGTTCGGCATTGCCTCACAAGCATTGATAATTAAATGGGCCAGCAACTTCTCGAATTGATCGGCATCGAGTTCTACTGGTCCTACATCCGGCGCGAGTATAACTCTGTGGGTAATTGTCTTTTGAGTCGAGACGGTGAGGCTCTGCTCCAAATAGTTTACTAAAACATTAAAATCCATTTGTCTTAACTGCAAGTGCTCTTGACGCGTAAACGTAAGGAGTTGTTGGGTGAGCGAGGCAGCCTGTTCGCTGGCTTCTAAAACACGTTCTAAATCTTTTTTTGCTACGTGATTTTCCGCAAGTGTTTCTTGAGCAAACGTTGCATAACCAATAATTGACGTCAGTAGATTGTTGAAATGGTGGGCGATGCCCTCGGCTAGCTGCCCTAATGCTTCAAGCTTTTTTGATTGATAAAGCTGGTTTTCTAGCTGTCGGCGTTCTGTAATATCGCGAAAAACAAGTACACCACCACTAACTTCACCATTGTCGTCTATTATCGAAGCGCTACTATGCGAGACGGGGATTTTGTGGCCATGTTTCGTGATAAGAACCCTGTCGTGCTCAAGGTTAACGCTTTGTTTTGTATCCACTGTCGGCTTAAGATGAGAAACGGCAGTTTGCTCCCCTTCTTCTTGGGTTAGCTTCAAGACGTTTGCCATATCCTCTCCCACAGCCTGGGTAGGCTTCCATTGGGTTAGCTGTTCGGCAGCACGGTTTATATAGGTAACTTTTCCCTGAACATCCGTTGTAATAACACCTTCGCCAATACTGTTAAGCGTTGCCTTAGACCATTGTTCTTTTTTCTTTAATTTCTGCTCTAACGTGTGTTTGTATAACGCCATTTCAATGGTCGTTCGTAGATCGCGAGCCTGATACGGTTTTAGTAAATAGCCAAAGGGTTCGGTAATTTTGGCACGTTGTAAGGTAGCATCATCGTCATACGCTGTTAGATAAATGATGGGAATATCAAAATTCGTGCGCAGCCGGGCAGCGGTTTCGATGCCGTCAAAACTCCCTTTTAGTTGAATATCCATGAGGATCAAGTCTGGAGTTGTTTGGGCTACTTTTTCCAAAGTTTCTTGGCCGGATGCGGCTATACCCACCACTTCGTATCCTAATCCGCTCAATTTTCGTTGAAGGCTAATAGCCACTAACCTTTCATCTTCTGTTATAAAAATACGACATTGGCTCACGAAACTTTCTCCATATAGACGGGTTTTGGGAACGTTATTTGGATAGTTGTACCGTTGGAACTGTTTAGTTTTATGGTTCCTTCGAGTTGTTTAACAAAGGTATCAACCAAAAGTAACCCTAATGACTCTCCTTGCCCAAACGGTATGTCGGCTGAAAAACCAATACCGTTATCAGACACCGTTAAAACCGCATTCGCTTCATCCGTGTTTAGTTTAACATGTATTTGACCAAATAAATTGTTAGGGAATGCATGCTTTAAGGCATTTGAAACAAGTTCATTAATAATAAGGCCACAATAAAGGGCTGTATCAATTTGAAAATAACACTCGTCAATTTCAAGCGTTAAATTTACCTTGTTAGCATAGCTTATATAGGCAGCCTGCAACTGATCGATGAGGTTGTAGGTGTAATCCGGCACGCTGATTTTGTTGAGATTTTCAGAGCGATAAAGCGCTTGATGAACAAGGGCCATCGCTTGAATGCGGGTCTGGCATTCTTCAAGAATTTTGATAACAGTATTATCGCTTAGATAGCCAATCTGCAGTTCGAATAAACTGGAAATGAGTTGAAGGTTATTTTTTACACGATGATGAATTTCGCGCAGAAGAACTTCTTTCTCTTGAAGCGAGGCTCGAAGCTGTTGTCGGGCTTGTTTTTGTTTTGTAATGTCGGTCGCCGTACCTATTATCCGATTCCAACTTGTTTGGCCATTTTGAATGGTACTACCACGCACCAAAAACCAGCGGTAGTCACCGTCTTTGGGGAGTAGGCGACACTCAAATTCGAATTGACCTACGAGGTTATGAAAATGATCTTCTATAGCGTCCGTGACGTAATTAAGATCATCAGGATGAATAATGTAACGCCAAAACTCATCCAGCTTTTGATACTCTTGACTTGAATAGCCAAGGATATCCATTAGGCCGGAATCGTTATAGGGATACTCGGTATCTAATCTCCACTCCCACACCCAAACTTGGCCGGCCGTTGTGGCGAGTTCGTATCTTTTTCTGATTTCCTGAAGTTCGGCTTCCGTTTGTTTCCGTTCTGCTTCTACTTCCTTTTCTCGGGTTACAATTCGTCCACAGCCGACAGTTCCGATCATCTCTCCTTTTTCGTTCCAAAAGGGTGCCTTATAAACATCCATGAATAGGAATTGTCCATCTGCTTTTCCATGTTCGTCAAAGCGCTGCGAACGGCGCGTGCGCAGCACAATTTCATCTGAGTTAGCACCAATTTTGTCAAACGTGTGCCAGGTTGGATCATGAGGATGGTCTGCTTTTTCTCTATCGGCAAAATATTGATGCGACTTACCCACAGGCTCATCGGTATCTTTAGTATTAAGTAATTTTTCACACGTAGCCCGATTAGCAAAAATGAATCGATTTTCCAAATCTTTGGCCCAGATCATATCCGGAACATTGTCGCACATAAGCCTGACCATCAAATACAATGAGCGAAACTGCTCCTCACTTTCTCGAAGTGCCTTCTGGGCTTGGCGTTGTTCGGTTACATCCAAACCAATTCCCCAAGAAGCCCAATCGGCTACCGGAAAAGGTTTAGCAACTGCCGACCATAAAATTGTCTTTTTTTCTCCGGCTTTGGTTGTTAATACCCACTCCCAGTTGTTGTAGCTATGGGCTGGATATTGTCTGCCGGCTGTAGCTAGCATCGAATCGAGATACGCCTTGTCCGGATATAACAGGTCCCACGCTTTGGGGTTACCGATGATTTCTTCTGCTTTGTAACCTGTAACCTGTTCACATTTTTGGTTCCAAACGACAAACTTTAAATCATCATCGACAGCGTTGACCATAACCGGCATATTTTCGACAACCATACGCAGCCGCTCTTCGCTGTGCAGCAGCGCGTCTTCCGCTTTTTTTCTGGCGGTGAGGTCGATATTAACACCCATGATGCCTTGTATTTCCTCTTCAACATAAATCGGCGTAACAATTTTGCGGAGAAACTTCCAATCACCGGCGGGCGTTGTCATCTCCATTTCTTCGGTAATCGTTTCCCCGGTCAGCACGCGCTGGTTGTTCTGCCGCCAATGTTCAATTGTTTCTTCATCCAGAACGGTAATCTCATCAAGGGTTTTATTCTGCATATCGCCCCAAATTTGGGCTTTAACCTTACTTTCTATGATTACACGTTGGTCAAGATCACGCGCCCAAAAATCAATAGGTAAGTTTTCTAATAAGGCTTTCCAAAAAGCCTCTTTTCGTTGCAGTTTATTGATGATCGCTTTTTGCTCGGCAGTTTCTTGACGAAGTTGGCGATTAATATGTTCCATATCGGAGACAGTGCGACGTAATTGGGTTAATTCATCACAATGTTGCTCATTTAGCGTTCTTTTGTCACTCATGGACAACCTCCAGAAGGCATCGGACTGTTTTTGTGAGAGATAGAGAATGAAGGCTACAAACTTAGCGTTGTACTCAGTTGGTTCGAAGGGAATAGAAGTTACGCAGTTCAGATTGGTTCAGTCTCCAACCTACCCGTAAATCAGAGTTAAACCGTTATATCCCCAGAGTTTAGGCACAATCTGATCGTTTAAGACTGAACCAATCTCATATCTCAAATCAACTGCGTAAGTCATAGGGAAATTAAATTTGAAGAAAACAAGCATTATATTGGCTCGGTGCGGATTTTATCCAATATAACAGAAGATAATAAAAATGTAAACCGTTTTTGATGGCGGTTTGTGGTAGGTAAACGCATTGCTTACGTTTGCGAGCGACGGCTGTATGAACTGAGGAGGTAATCCATAAACCAAGGCCATATCATACTGGCTGTAACAAACGCACGGTCGAACAAGGTTATAAAAACATCGCGTCGTTCATGACGAATGGTTTGGAGAATAGCCTGGGCAACTCGCTCAGGCGGCACGCCTTTCATCCTGCCGCGCCCCGATAGGCTGTCGCCTAACGAATTGTCGTTGAATCGCGTAGCCGTAACGCCGGGATAAACCGTACTGACACGAACATTATCGTTTTTGAGTTCGATGCGTAGGCTTTCGGCCATCTTTTCCAGCGCAGCTTTGCTGGCACAGTAACCGGCTATGCCCGGCATTGCCCGCCGACCTACAATAGAGGAAATATTGATGATGAGACCGCCCTGAGGATTGGCTTTGAGGTGCGGAATGGCCGCCTGAATAAGGGCGACCGGCCCGAAATAATTGACATCCATAACCCGACGCGCTTCAGTCTCGTTGAGGGTGGTAACCTCATCTCGCACGCCAAGAGCCGCGTTGTTGATGATAACATCCAGTCGGCCAAATGTCTCAATAGTGGCTTGAACCAGGTTCGCTGCTTGTTGGGTATCGCCCATGTCAGTTGGCACCGCGATAGCCTGTGAGCCGACCGTGTTGAGTTTGCCTGCGAGCACATCGAGCCTCGCTTTGCTTCGAGTAGCCAGAGCCAGTTGGCAACCCGCTTGTGCCAACACGTGGGCAGTAGCTAAGCCGATACCTTGGGTGGCTCCTGTTAAAATAATCACCCGTCCGTGCGGATCCATAAGCCAGCTTATCTTCGTTTTTGAGGGCGTTTGGTAACAGATTTAGCAGCGTTACTTGCCACGATACGACGAACGATACCCAAAAATATGAGCGTTAGGCAGGCTACTAAAACCAAGATACCGCTCGCTACCTGTATCGCTGTCATTTGTAAATCACGCAAATGACGCTCGCGACTAAGGCTTCCTGCCGATGGCTGAGTGGCTATTGCGCTATTGTCTGTTGTGGTTTGAGTCTCGTCCGAAGACTCAAAACGTGTGGTCTCCGGCTGAAGCGGGGCCGCTACATTGGGAGCAATACTGGGGGTGGGTGTTGTGCTATCCGTTTCCGAAGGGGCTTCGACTTCCAGCGCGGCAGGTACGCTTAAGGCAGCCGGTTGCACGCCGGCTCGGCCTTTGATGATCGCGATAGCGTGCTGACCGCTGGGGGCGTTGAAAATGATGTAGGTATCAAGACCAATGGTTTCGATGTTAAAATCGATCGGTTTGCCGTCAATCGTTATCTGGCTGATCTGTTCCGAACGGAGCTTAAGTAGCTTGATTTTTACCACTTCTTTGGTATTGGTGCCGTAATTGAGCTTCGTAACATCCTGGTTCCAGTCGTACGTGTAGGCTGCATAGCGATCTGTCGCCGCCTGGTAGACGCGGATATAACCGTCGTTAAGGCCCAATCGTGGCTGGATGGTCAACCCATTACCGGCCAGCGTAACGCCAAAAAAACCTTCGATGATAGCGCTACCCATTGTTCCGGCAGCGGCACTGTAGTAATGGCTACCCTCGTGGCGTGGATCGGTGCTGGATTGCCACTCGATAATGTTGCCGGGGTGATCTTGCCAATCATTAGCAACTTGAAATAGATGGGTTCGGCCGGCTTCAGAATAGCCGTGCAGAAACTCGGCCTTAACCTGTACGCCGCCCCACCAATCCCATACAGCACCGTTTTGGTAGTTGCCGTAGCCCATACCTGGGTATTCAAAAAAGAGATCGGGCCATTGATTAGGGTAAAAAGGATAAAGTGACAATCCCGGTTTGTCCACACCCGCAGCCAGACGAGCTGCTTCGAGGTTTTGAAAGATAGCTCCGGTTTGGTCGTCACTGGTTAAACCCCCGTAAACGGCCAGCGCGTTGGCGATGCTGACCATCGCCGACTCGTCAAAATCGTGGTTGAGCGGAGTGATATGGTCGTGGGTCAAGTAAAAGCCTTTTTTAGATTGCCACAATAGATCATTGGTGTGCTCCTTAAGCGCTTCGGCCTTTTCTTGCCAGGCGTCCGCTCGTTCCGTGTCGCCGACAGCGGCATTCATTTCGGCCAGTTCGAGCAGTGCCATCGTCGCTAAGGCTTGATCGTAAATAGAAACTGTACGATGATCCTGGGCGGGGTTGTAGTCGGTGTAGCCCGGCCCGCGCTCAAACTTCACATCGCCCCAGTCGGTCGTGTGGCCGCGCCAAAGCAGCTGCCGTTGGGGATCGATGCGGTAACGGTACAGCCAGTCGGCAGCCAGGTTGAGTCGTTGAATAATGGACAGCCCGTTAATCGAGGTTTGCAGCCATGTACTGTTGTATGTCATGGCATAATAAAGATAGGCGGCGTGAATGAGGCTGGTTTCTTCATCGGTAGTGGCGGTCTGTTTGTTGCGGCGACCATCCGGCGTCAGAATACCGCCAATGGCTCCGGAGCCGGCTACGACGCCAAAGTCGCCATCGAGGCTAACGGTTTCGGCAGTATACTGGCGACGTAGATAGGCCTCGATGGGTTCGCGTAGATACTCATCGGGGTAGTAATACTGGGCGGTTTCCATACCCCAGGCAATATCGCGAATATACATCTCCGGATACACTTTGCCGGGCCGAAAACCATGAATGGTTTCGCGGCCAATTTGAAAAATGGCTTCACCGTGGGAAAAATTATGGGGAATGTAGCCGGAAGTAGCATCAAGATCGGGCAGACCCGGTAATAGCCATGTTGTTTCCGTACTATAGGAAAGATCGACCGGTAGATTGCGATTGGCCTGAACCGGATAGGGGAACC
>JAGRBZ010000292.1:4753-10602 GCA_020433805.1 Anaerolineae bacterium | reverse complement strand
AGTACGCCCGCGCCTGCCCCGTCATCTTAGGGCATGAGGGTGCCGGCGTGGTCGAACAAGTCGGTGAGCGGGTCACCCACACCCAACCCGGCGACCACGTGGCGATCAACTGGCAGGCCAAATGCGGCCAGTGCCGTCGCTGCCTGACGGGTCGACGCGACCTGTGCGAAAACATTCAGGCTACCACCGCTCCCCGCGTTTTCTGGCAGGGCAAGCCGCTTAGCGTGATGCTCAACGCCGGTACGTTCAGCCCGTACGTGGTCGTTCCCGCCGGTGGAGCCGTGCCCATCCGCAAGGATATGCCGCTGGAGAAAGCGGCGCTGCTGGGCTGCGCTGTCGCCACCGGCGTGGGGGCCGCTCTGCGCACCGCCGACGTTCAACCCGGCGAAACGGTCGTCGTCATCGGCACCGGCGGTGTGGGGCTAAACGTCATCCAGGGGGCGCGCTTGGCTCTGGCTGGTCGCATCATCGCCATTGATCTGGATGATGAACGGCTGGCGCTGGCTCAATCGCTGGGCGCAACCGACGTCATCAACAGCCGTGGACTCGACTCGGTAGCCCGTGTTAAGGAGATCACCAACGGGCGCGGCGCGGAACAGGTCTTTGAAATCGTTGGCCTTCCCCAACTGATGCAGCAAGGTCTGGCGATGCTCGCCCGTGGCGGCGCACTGACTCTGATCGGTGCAGCTGGTCGGCAGGATGAACTCACTTTTTTGCCGCGCGGCTTCATGAGCCAGCAGCAAATCATCCAGGGCTGCATCTACGGCAACATCCAGCCGGAAATCGATCTCCCACTCTTCGCCGACTGGTATATGGATGGCCGCCTGCATCTGAACGAACTGCACACCCACACCGTCCAGCTCGATAACGTCCCCGGCATCTTTGCCGAGCCGCATCAGCAGGACGGTATTCGAACCGTAGTCACTTTTTAGGAATGAGCGTTAGATAACTTTCGCGCTATTAAAAATGAGATAAGGCGATAAGGAGATTGTTACTGCCACGAATTTTTCGCCATTGGTAAGAACACAGATTGGCAGGATTAACGGATCAAAAAAATAAAGCAAAAAATCCGTTTAATCCTGCGCATCCGTGTTCTTAGATTAGCAGTTTATAATTGCGGCGAAAAATTAGAGAGACTAATGGAGATTTCTACTATCAATCTCCTAATCTCCCAATCTCTAATCTCCACAAGGAAAAACCTATGACCCTTTACCAACTTGAAAAAATGTTTCCCGACGAAATCCAAAGCCGCATTGAAACGAACCCGATCCTGGTGCTGCCCTTCGGCACGGTCGAATGGCACAGCCATCACTTGCCGGTCGGTCTCGATGGCTTGGTGGCCGAAGGCATCTGCCGCCAGGCCGCAACGTTGGCCGACGCTGTGCTGGCTCCGGTCTCGTATTGGGCCGTGGGCGGCGTGCCGTATCCGTACACCCTTAACCTGCCCATCGACATCATCGAGCCGCTGTTGGTCGCCGTTTTTGAACAATTCGGGGCGATGGGCTTCAAAGTCATCGTGCCATTTACCGGCCACTTTGGCCTCGACCAAACGCTAACCATCAAGCGAGCCGCACTGACGGTGATGGATCGCTCGCCGGTCACTATTCTGCCTCTAACCGAGTACGATCTGGTCACCGACATCTACAAAGGCGACCACGCTGCCGAGGGCGAGACTGCACTGTTGTGGCAGTTGTATCCCGACCTGATCCGGCTCGATGCCGTTCCGGCTGATGAACCGCTGGACGGCATCATCGGCACCGACCCGCGCGGCACAGCCAGCGCCGAAATGGGCGAGGAAATTTTACAGGCCATTGCCAATCGCATAGCGGAAGTAAGCCGCCGGTTGCTGTCCGAAACCAGCCCATTGCAGCGCGTCGATTTTATCGAAGCGATCCGGGCCGGCGTTAAAGTGCTGAATAAAACCAGCCAGCAACGTCAAGCAATGCCCAAGAAAGATGTCCCATCGATCAGCACACCGGCCTATCTGGCTCACTGCCAGGCGATTTATGCGGGGGACTATCGCCAAGCCAAAAACCTGGCTGACAAGAAATACGCGAATCTCGCGGAGTAGATTAGACCGGTAGCTCTGCACTAAACCCTGGTGAAGAAAAATTTAGACAGGATTAACATGATTTACCGAATTATAAGTGATAAAATCGTGATAATCATGTCAATCCTGTCGATTATTTTGTCGATCTTCCGTCGTTCTCACGTTTCCACGTAGCGGAGAAATCCCTATGGCAACACAATGAAAAGTGATCCTATGGAAAAATTTAAAGCGACAACGCTCATTTTTCCCAGCGGAAGCTTAAATTTATAGCAATGTCTGAGAGATTTCTCCGCCTTCGACTATGAAATGACATGCTTGGCTTTGATTATCGATTACGGAGATTGGCGTTTAGCCATAATCGGTATCCATATCTCTTCCTCAGAAGAGGGATCGTTGTTTTTATATTTTTCTCCCAACACCTCGAAATGGGGTCGAGCATCTAAAACGTAATCCGAGTTGGGTAGCCACGTTCTGAAAATGGTTTGGAAGAACTTGGCTCCTTCCCTGTGATCGCCCTTATAGAGAAAAACCGCATACAGTCCGCCCGGCAGTGTAAACGCTTCCATACCAGCGGGGATGGTGTCGAAATCGGTCACTTCCACGGTTGCCCATTTTTTAAATTCGGTGTCGGGGTTAAACGCCTGAAAATAGGAAGGATCGTACAGTTGCATCGAATAGCGATCCGTGCCAACAGCGTTGTGAATTTCTTTTCGCCGGGGTGTGAAACTTCGCCATAATTCAGCCGTTTTATTGTTGGCCGCAGACATTTTTAGCCGTTTGCCAAGGAGTTTCTTTTCGGTCAAGGTTTCTATTCTCGGTTTTAGCACGAAATGGGTGATCCTTTCTTGGCGATGATTTTTTGTGCAGCTTGCTGATACCCCTAAACGCTTCAAACTGTAAACGTTTACAATTGTTCTTCTGATAAAATGCAGGCAGTTTCAGAATGTCTTGCTGTTCATTTCCTCTTCAAAGTTCCCACTCCCAAACCGCTCCGTCTTCGGGGTGGTCAACCGTACCCAGGTGTTTAAAGCCGAGTTTGCGCAAAATTGCTGTCGAAGCGTTTTCTTTGGGCAAGGTTTGAGCAAAGACAGTAATATCAGGTTCGTGCTGTTTGGCTATCGCTATCAGTGACGACGCCATTCTAGTGGCGATACCTTTGCCTTCATTTTCGGGAAAGGTGAAGTAAGCAATTTCAACGCGATTATCTGCCGGAGGCTCCTTAAAGGCGCATGTACCAACCGTTTGTCCATTTTCCTCGGCAAAGTACCCGATCCACGGAAAAACGTATCCCTTCATCTGATACAACGCGGCGAGTGAGGAACAGATGTCTTTTGCCGGGGCAGATAATTCAAGCATTTCGCTCGTACTGCCGTCTTTGTTGATCGCATATAATTCCATAGTCTCACTCCACGTTTGGTGTTTTAGTATACCGGCTCGTTTTATTTAGTAGCTCGCCCGGCCGGTTATGTTTCTACGATGTAGCTATTCAGGGGTAGGCTGAGGCTAAGCAGACAAATTCAAGCATAGCCGCCACCACGAGAAATCCCCTCTTTTCTTTGTTTTTTTTCTTAGCCTTAGCTTCAGCCTTAGCCTAATTTCACCAAACTATCTTGCTGCTGAATAAATGCTCTACGATTTGTTATTTCTCGACTGTAAAGATTTGGCGGCTATCATTTTGCCCAGTAATTCAACCTTAGGCAAATGAAGGCCAGGCTCCAATGCTGCCCCGATACGGGCTACCTCCAAGTTGAGAGATGCAATTTCGGTTGGTCTGCCGTTTTATATATCTTGCAGGGTTGAGATAAGCTGGCCGTCGGACCGTTCGCTGATGAGCTTTATTTGGGCCATGAGTTCACCTTCGGTTAGGTTCAGATTGAGCCTATCTGTCAGCATAACGCACTCTCTGACAACCTCCGCTGCCAAATTAGACATGGCTTCATCTCAAGCGAATACCCCCATCCGTAAGTTCTCCTTGAACCACAATGCATCGATATATCGTAATATAACGATGTGTGTTGCCAAAAAATTTTACTAAAGCTTTTCTTTCATATGGTCAACAAATACGGCGATGGCCTCTTCATTTCTTCGATAGTATGTCCACCGTCCAATGCGAGTGGGGATGACTAAACCCGCTCGCTCTAAAATCGCCATGTACTGGGATGTGGTCGATTGCGATAAGCCGGACTTTTGTTGAATAAAAGCCACACACACCCCATTATCGAAACCGTCGACCTCTTGGTGAGGCGGAAAATTTTTCTCCGGCTCCTTCAACCACTCCAATATTTGGAGCCTCTTTTCATTGCCAATGGCTTTGAGTATCTGCAATATTTCCATAAGGGCTATCATATCGTAAAATCGCGATATGTCAATTTGGCAAAGGCAAGGGAAGTGATGAAGAGGGAAACATTCATTATGATGACAAAGCAAGCTTTGTCGCTCCGGTTTATTTAGGGGTGTGGCGGGCTTCGATAACCTTTAGATGAGCGATGGTCGCGACCTCATCGGGGCGCACGGTTTCGGTAAACCAGGCATCGAGAATTTCGCCGGCTACTTCTGGTGAGGTCGCTCGCAGGCTCATGACCAAGACGTTGGCATCATTCCACCAGCGCGCGCCTTTGGCCGTTTGGGCATCGCCACACAGAGCGGCCCGGATGCCGGGTACTTTGTTGGCAGCGATCGAGGCTCCGGTGCCGGTGTAGCAGAAGAGCACGCCTTCGTCTGCCTCACCCGTCGCTACGGCATCGGCCAGTTGCTCAGAGGCCAACGTCCAGGGTAGATCGTTATTGGCGAGAGGGCCATAGAGCGAGATGGTATGGCCGGCCTTTTCTAAATAGTCTACGACAAAATCGGTTAAGTGCGTTTTTTCATCGCTGGCTACGGCTATTTTCATAGTAAATTCCTCCACTACTTTGTAGGCTTCATTCAATGTAGATGAGATAATACTTGATTTGACAGGGATATCCAAGTTCAACGTTTGAAGAGAATTCTTTGTAACAATGTTGTTGATAATGACCGATGTCATAAGGGTCGCTAACGACTACATCTCTTCTGAATTTTCGTACGCCTGAAACAACGTAATTTGCATACCATCGGGGTCTTGAAGTCGCACGTTATAATCGCCCCAGGGCGTGAGAACGGGAGGATGTACTAACGTTGCGCCATGGGCGAGCAGGCGATCCATCGCTGCCTTTAGATCAGGCACTTGTAAGGCAAACCGAATGGGACCACTAATACGTTGGCCTGCTTCGAGTTGGTCGATGGTCTCGGCCTGGGCTTCGTCGAAAAGCTCCAGGGTAGCCCGCCCCATATCGAGAATTAGTGCCTGACCTTGACCGTTATTCCAAATTTGGGCCGGTTCAAGCCCTAGACCGTCGCAATAGAACTTTACCAACCGTTCGTAATCGCTTGAAGTAATCGCTACGCGCAGCTCAATAATCGGAGGGGTTTGGTTTTGTGTAGACATCGTAAACGTATCCTTTCATAATCACATTATCTCCAAAATCGGGAGGGAGCAAATGAATTGTTACATATTACTATTGTAGTGAGAGAAGCATTAAAAAAGAAGGAGGCAGTGTTATTATACTTAACAGCGTCACCAAGTAACATTTTATTTTGGAGATTGGAGATAAGGAAATTGTTAAGCGACATCTCCTTATCTCCTGAAAATGTTCATTTGTGGTCAGTGACCGTATACATCTCATTATGACTTCGTTTCTGCAAAATAAAAGATATACATGGATAGTTTGACATCTCCCAAGCTGGGTGTACAATACCACTTACCTATCGGTAAGTAAACAGA
>JAGRBZ010000292.1:0-4655 GCA_020433805.1 Anaerolineae bacterium | reverse complement strand
CATCAACAATGGTTACGAAAGAACTTCCTTGACCGATATTGCCAAACAGATTGGCATTACCAAACCGGCTATCTACTACCATTTCGAAAGTAAAGAAGCCTTGTTTTTGGCCGTTGTCGATAACTTCTTAACCAAATTAGAGAGCTGGACGCTCTCTATTATCGAGGCCGATATTGCTATAAAAGACATGCTGCAAATGCTCTTTGGCACGCTTAAAGATGCCAAAGGCTCGATAGCGATGCTCACCGGCAACAACAGCGGCAATGCGCTGGAGTTTCATACCTATGTTCTTATGTTTGAAGGCATAAAACTCTTTCCCGAGGTGAAAGAGCGGATCGATGCATTTTATACCCGGTTCATTCATGTTTTGGCTGAAAAGATAAAAGATGCGCAGGCTCAGGGTGAAATTCGGTCCGATATTCACGCCGATGCTTTTGCTTTTCAAATAATGGCTGCCATCGAGGGCGCTTTACTGATGGGTATTCTCAACACCACAACCGATATAGAAAGCATGGCTCAAGACATGTTTGAAAATACCTGGCTCGGTGTAGCAGCTTAAATTTTTTTGCCATCAACTTACTAAACGGTAAGTAATTTAAATGGAGTAGAACTATGGGGGTTATACAATACAAAATCTGGAATGATTTATGGCAAAATAAGCGGCGTGCCATCCAAATGATTTTAACCATTGCGATTGGGGCGTTAGCCGTCGGGATGACTTTGGGAGCCAGCGATTTGATGCGCGTTGGCATTCAAGAAGCCTGGCAAAGTTCTTCGCCAGCCATGATTTCGCTTGAGCTTGATCCGCCGATTGACCAGGAGATGTTAGACTCTATAAAATCTATTCAGGGTGTCGTTACGGTTGAAGGCGAGTTGACGGAACCCAGCATTAAATGGCGACGTTCGCCTAATGATCCCTGGACAGCAGCCCAACTGATAGCCCGCGATGATTACGCCGATCTCAAACTCAATCGCCTCGAACTGAGAAGCGGTACATGGCCCGCACGGAAGCAAATGGACGTGGAAACCGGCTACAATCTTCAAGAGGGCGACACAGTTTATCTCCAAATTGACAACGAAACCGTAGTCGGCGATCGGGGGCGGGCGGTTGAATTGAATGGAGTGCTATTTAACCAATTGCTGACGCCCCCCACATACGGCGGCGATCCTACTTTTTACACCACCCGCAGCCACTTTAGCGAACTAACCGGTCAAGCCGGTTTTAGAATTGTGCGCGTAACGGCCAACACGTTTGAGGAAACAGCAGTAGCCGATCTGGCCAATCGCATTCAAGATCACCTCAAAAAGCAGGACGTCGAATCAAAAGGAGCGGGCGACATCTTTGGCAAAGCCATCACCGACCCTAACCAGCATCCTTTCCACGAATCGATTGACGGCTTAAATTTTGTATTGATAACGATGGCTTTCTTATCCTTATTCTTGGGGTTGCTTCTCATCTTTACTACTATGACGGCGCTTATTACCCAACAAACGCGCCAAATTGGTATGATGAAGGCCATCGGGGCGCAGGGTTGGCAAATCATGCTCGTCTATTTAATCAATGTTTTGATTTATGGCGGATTAGCTCTGTTGCTGGCCTTACCCCTGGGCGCTCTAACGGCCTATGGTCTTTACGCTTCTTTCCTCTCCATATTTGGCATCACCCCTGCTCCATTTCAAGTTTCGTATACGGCTATAGTCATCCAAGTTATCATTACGCTGCTGGCTCCGCTTTTGGCGGCCATCGTGCCGGTGATTGCCGGAGTACACATTACGGTACGCGAGGCCATTAGCAGCTATGGCGTGGGCGGCACAGCCGGGCTACTGGAGGAACTGTTGGTCCGATTTCAATTCATCCCTCTAAAACTGGGGCTGATGATAAGCAATACCTTCCGCAACAAAAAACGAGTCATCCTGACGTTGCTGACGCTCACCGGCAGCGGCGTGATTTTTATGACCGTCATGTCGGCTGAGAAATCGCTCAATTATACCTATAACGATTTACTACAGTCGATTTATCGGTTTGATGTTACGTTGACATTTGAAGATACGCAGCGCATCAAAAACGTAAAGGCCTTAACACCGGCTTATCCGGACGTGGAGGCAACCGAGATGTGGGCGGTTGATAATGTGTCGATCAGACCCGCTAGTCAGGCCAAGAAATCGAACCAGGACAAAGCGACTATCCTCTTTGGTGTGCCGCTGCCTACAGACTTGTATGGCCCCGAACTGCGGGCCGGCCGTTGGCTTGAGCCGGATGACACGCATGCCATAGTTCTCAACCAACGCCTGGCAAAAGAAGCTGGTGTAAGCGTGGGCGATTGGATCACGCTCGATCACGGCGTAAAAGGCGATTCCGACTGGCAGGTGGTGGGTTTGGTGTTCGATGCCTTGATCCTGCAATCGGCGCATGTGCCGCGCGAGACGCTGCTGCGGGAAACCAACAGCGTCAATAAAGCCAACACGGCTATGGTGCGATTGGCTCAGCACGACTCGAGCACGCAAAGTGCGGATTTCACCAAAATAAAGGATTATTTTGAAGCGCACCAGATGAAAGTCAGTACCGCTTCCGTCTTTTACAACGCCAACACCGTGCAAGATATTATCAAGCTGGCCAGCCAGGATATTAGCATCATTGTCGGGTTACTGGGGACGATGGCCGTTGTGATGGCCCTTGTCGGCAGTATCGCCCTAAGTGGGGTGCTATCGATTAATGTTTTAGAACGACGACGGGAAATTGGCGTTATGCGTGCTATCGGAGCCTCGACCTTAACGATTGGCCGGTTATTCATCGGCGAAGAGCTAACGCTGGGGCTGCTCAGTTGGATCATCGCCCTGCCGCTGAGTATTCCGACCAGTTGGTTGATGAGTCAAGCTCTGGGTGTTGTTGTCTTGAGCCAGATTGCTTACCAATATTCTGAAATAGGTGTACTCTACTGGCTCGTTATCGTCATCGTTTTGTCGATAGTAGCCAGTTGGCTGCCGGCCAGAAGCGCAACAACCATTAGCGTACGTGAGAGTTTGACGTATCAGTAGAGTTTATAGAGTTTTAGAGTTAGGGAGTTTAATGAGTTAGTCACCCCCTGATGAGCATCCTTTTTAGGCGAAATGCGCCCATTAATTGATATAAAACGCTATGAACCTAACCTCCTATAAACTCTAATTGGTTGGATTTCCACTTTAAAGAACCATATTCAGAATGTTTTTGTAACTCAGTAGTAACTGAAATGGAACTTGTATTTGATACACTAAGGGCGTCTCTATAATTTTTTTACTCTCTGTATATACAGAGGAGGTACTCAATGAACGCTTTAAATCACTATGTAGAAGTCGGCCAAACCTGGTTTGACACTCAAGTTAAAGTTGGTCAAAGCTGGTTTGAATCACTCAAAGGGCTTGACATTGCCAATCCCGCTCCTATCTGGACCCAGTCACTCGATGCTTACCAAGCATCTCTCCAGAGTACGCTGGATGCGGGCGTAGCCGGAACCAAAATTTGGTTCGAGGAAGTTGTGCCGGTCGAAAACCTGCCCCAGCCCGCCGTTGATGTTGTCAAACAAATGCAAGCCGCAACGGAAAAAGTTAACGAAACGCAGCAAACTTTAGCCGACAATTGGGTCAACCTACTTCGCAAAGTCGATGTTAAGGAGCTTCCTTTCGCCAGCATCGAGCTAGAACAACCGAAGAAGCCTGCTGCTAAAGCAACCAAAAAAGCATAGTAATTTTTATATAACCGCAACAACGAAACCGTCCTCTCTGTCGAGGACGGTTTTTTGTTTGGTAGGTACTTAAGCTCGCTAATAGACAGGCACCGACAAACGTCCTAAGAATCCCTACCCCGTTGTGCGCAAACCGCTGGCGATAGCGTTAACCGTGAGCAGTAGTTGAGGCACAATCTCCTGCTTCTGCGCGTCGGAGCCGCTGCGCCACTGCTGCAACAGGTTAATTTGTTGATGATGCAACATGCGCAGCCCCTGCTGGCGTAGAGCAAGCAATTGATGAACGTTAGGACGACGTTCCGATAGCGGGCCGTCATAGATTTTCTCGAGCATCTGCCGGGTACGTTGATACTCGGTTTCAATCAATGCCATAATCGGCTTACGGATCGACTCATCCTCAACCAAAGCGGCATAGGTGCGCATGATATCAAGGTCTGCCGTCGCGATACTGGTGGCGGCATTGCTGATAATATAATGAAGCGGTGACCAGAGAACGTTCTGCTCCTGCACTAACGCAAACGTCTCCGGCTCGGCATTGAGCAGCCACTCCAAGGCCGTCCCCACGCCGTACCAGCCCGACAGGTAAAATCTGGCCTGTCCCCAACTGAAAACCCAAGGGATGGCCCGCAAATCGGCAATAGTTTGTTGGCCGGTTCGTCGAGCCGGTCGAGAACCTATCCGGCTGGCCTCGATGGCATCGATAGGCGTAGCCTGGCGAAAGAACGTCACAAATCCTTCAGTGTGGAGCAGGGTTTCGTAGGCCTGCCGACTTTTCGCGGCCAGTTGATCCATCACCGGCTCCAGAGGGTGCGACGGTCTCTCTTCGTATCGATGCCGCAGCGTGGCCCCCGTGGTTCCGGCGATGAGCAGTTCCAGATTGTAAGCCGCGTTGAGCCGGTTAGCATATTTCTGGGCGATGGTTTCGCCCTGTTCTGT
>JAGRBZ010000291.1 GCA_020433805.1 Anaerolineae bacterium | reverse complement strand
GTGAAGGAGGCAGGAATATCACCCAGGCGTTTCTTTATTTTGCCGTTGCCTACGGTTATGCGGCAGTTGGTTTTTTGGGCCACTTCTTGTTTGACCAGCGCCGTCAAAAAATCGGCTTCTTGGGCCAAGGTGTCGGCTCGATGGCCTTTTATAAGAAGCACCAATTCCTCAAGGTCTTTTCTGATAAGGAAAACGTCAGAATTGTCGCCCAGGAGTTCGGCTATAAGGTGCCGTACTTGCTGATAAGCTCCGTAATCAAACGGTTCAGCGGTTTCGTTTAGTTCTATTTTGAGGACAAGAATGAGGTACAGCGGCGCAAGGAGATCGATACCCAGCTGATAACTTTGGTCGATGGCCTCTGCCGACGACAGGCTTCCGGTAACCGTTTTTAATAACAATTGATCGCGTAAGGCGGCCTGGTTGTCTTCAATTTGAGCCTTGAGTTTTTGCAGATTTTCTTTTTCCTGCCGCTCTTGTTCAAGCTGATCGGCTATTTTCTGCAGTACCTCGTGTAAATCGTTGACCCCAACCGGTTTCAGCAGATATTCTGTTACACCGAGCTTAACGGCCTCCTGAGCATAGTGAAACTCATCATGACCGCTGAGAATAATGATTTTGGTTTCCGGCAGGCGCGTCCGAATAATTTTACTCAGTTGCAGGCCATCCATGAAGGGCATTTTAATATCGGTGATAACGACGTGCGGTTTGTTTGCCTCAATTTCCGGTAGCGCCATCTCCCCATCCGGCGCATCTCCGCAAAACTCAAACCCCATCGATGCCCAATCAACATTGTCCCTTATGCCTTCTCTGGCTACGATTTCATCTTCGACGAGAAATACTTTATATGGCACGATTGCACTCCCCCTAATAACTAGCGCTTTTGTACTTCTATAATAGTCTCGTTTGTTTCATAGAGGTATTATAACTGGTGGGGTGGTTAACGGTCAATTAATATTAAGGTGCGGTTGTTGAAAGATCCTCTAAAAGCGCCGCCGGCCCCACTGCCTCAACAGTTTGCGCGGCTAACTTTACCGCTTGTTGTGCTGCCGCAATAGGTGACAAGCCTTGGGCTAAACCGGCTAATGTAGCCCCACAAAAGGTATCCCCCGCCCCGGTCGGATCAACTTCCGGCACGGGGTGACCGAGTACATGCGTTACCTGACTTCCTTCTATCACCAATACGCCTTCAGCATCCAGCGTTACAAACAGCAGTGCTCCTGGCCGAGTTTTGGCCTGCTCTATGCTACCGAAGAGACCTTTAGCCTCGTTTTCGTTCATAAAAAACAGATTGGCTAGCGCGAAGAGGCGATGAACATCATCCGTCTCTTGATAGACGAGCCTGGCATATGTCCCTGCAGAAATCAAAGGTGGGTTTGGGTGTTGCTGCAAAGCCTGGGCAAAATCGAATTGTCGTTGAGCCGAACTTAAAGCCGCAATGTGAACTGTTTTTGTGTCAAGCAGCTTGCTGGGGAGTGCCTTGGGTATAAGTTGATCTTCTGCGCCCCACGAGGCATCAATAAGGGTAGCGCGGCCGCCGCCATGATGCGCAATTTCCAGGCGGGGCAGATGTTCCGGGTCGATAATTGGACCTACCCAGGTCACACGCTCCGATATCGGCTGTAAGATATCCGGTATCGGCTGCGGTTTTGGAGCGAATAGACCGGTAGTGGCTTTGCTCCGGGCAGCGGCTAGAGCCGTGTAGAGTGCAGCCCCACCGGCACTTTTGGCCAGTCTCCCATCGGCCAGATGCACCGTATCTTGTGAGGCTGTGCCAATAACAAAAATATCATGGATTCCTGAAGTCATTGTTCATCACCTAAGGTTATAACAGAGTATCAGCAGATCAAAACTTGAGAAGTGAGGCATCCTCAGATGCCGAACACAGCCGCATCTGAGGATGCTGGCTCCTCGAAAATTGGTATGAAAAAATCGGTTTCATTTGCATTATTAATGGGAATGCGGTATTCTGACTTAACAGCTTAATTGATTTGCATTTGCAAAGCTTATCCACGAAACCTTCTTGGATGATAATATCCCAGTTATCGTTCATCTAAAATTTTGACCAATAGAAATATTCTCCAACCATACGTGTTACGGCTGACTTAAATAATCAGGGCTAATTTCGGCTAAATGGTACTGAGTTAGGACACATCGATGGTTTGTTACCAGTGTAATAATCCTGCTGTAGGCATCTGTAAATTTTGTGGTAGAGGCGTTTGCCCCGATTGCCACTCGAAAATGCCGGTTATTCTTTCAGTTTACGTGGGCGCTAACCAAACACCAAAAACCATTGTTGTCGCGGATGCGCTCTGGTGTGGTCAGTGTAAACCTCAGCCGGAACCTATATCGATGCCGGAGATATACTAATGGGCGGCTTATTTGATCGTTTGCAAGATGAACTGGATGCGCGTGATAACAAAAAAGGGCTGTCGCCTGTCGATTTACTGGATATGCCCGAAGAATTAACCGAAGTGGTTAACCAAATCATTCGCAAAAATGGCATGAGACTGGAAGAGATTGCACAGCATCTCAATCAGTCGGAAGAAGAGGCCAAAAAAAATCTCAAATTGTTGGTTGAAAAAGGATATGTTCGCGAAGTACAAGTAAAACAAGAAATTTGGTACAAGGCCCAATTTGGACGTAAAGCCGACAAAGTAGTATCTGATAACATCTGGTCTAAATTGGACAGCGTATTTAACGATGAGGAAGATTAGACTTTTTATAAAATCGCGCTGGAGCAAAGATTATGTCCAAAATCATCTCGATCCACTCTTTTAGAGGTGGCACAGGAAAATCGAACACCACAGCAAATGTCGCTGCTATTTTAGCAGCTCAGGGGCTGCGAGTCGGTGTTATCGATACCGATATTCAATCGCCCGGTATTCACGTCTTGTTTGGCTTTTCAGAAGATGAAATGCAGCATTCACTCAATGACTATTTGTGGGGCAAGTGCAATATTGAAGACGCTGCCTACGAAGTAACCAACAGTCTGGGGGGTAATATTTCCGGCAATATTTACCTCATTCCTTCCAGCATTAAGGCGGGTGAAATAGCCAGGGTACTGCGTGAAGGGTACGATGTCGGGTTGCTCAATGATGGCTTTCACGAACTGGTCGAAGCGCTTGATCTCGATGTGTTGATGATCGATACCCACCCCGGATTGAATGAAGAAACACTTCTGTCTGTTGCCATTTCCGATGCGTTGGCCGTGATTATGCGACCCGATCAGCAGGATTACCAAGGTACAAGCGTAACGGTTGAGGTGGCTCGCAAACTCAATGTGCCGAGACTGGTTATTGTGGTCAATAAAACACCACTGGTGTACGACTTCAATCAAGTAAGAAGCCAGGTAGAAAGCCTGTACTCGGCTGAAGTAGCGGCGGTCATGCCTCATTCTGACGAAATGATGGCACTCGCTAGCGCCGGCGTTTTTGTTCTGCGTTATCCTGATCATGAAATGACTCGTCTTTATAAGCAGATTGCTCAAAAGCTCATGAGCTAATCTTGATAATGAATAGTTACGAGTCGAATTTTTATATCGCACTTTAGAGACGTCCGATGAGGACGTCTTTATGCTAAACTAAGGTTATCCGCTAGAAAACACATAACAACAGTTGTGCCCCTCGGAGCTAGCCATTGCCTAAGATAATCGTGTTTCATTCTTTTTATCATGGGGTTGGACGATCAAATATAGCCGCTAATGTGGCTTATGTACTTGCCAAACAAGGTAAATCTATTGGTCTGATCGATGCTGATACCAAAAATCCGGTACAGCACCATCTCTTTGGTTTAGACAACGAAGACATTCAATACACATTTAACGATTATCTTTGGGGCAACTGTACAATTGAACAAACCGCTCATCGGTTACCACTGGACTCTATCCCCGGCAAGATTTTTCTGACCCCAGGTAACACCACCCAAGGACACTCGCCTCGAGAAGTACGTGAGGTTAAAGATGCCGAACTGCTAAATGTCGGCTATCAGACGCTCATTGACACATTCAATTTTGATGCCTTGCTTATCGATACACATCCGGGCGTTAGCGAAAAAGCCTTAGTTTCGGTTACTGTTGCCGATGTCTTGGTAATCATTCTACGGCTCAACCAAAGTGATTATCAGGGAACAGGAATAACTGTCGATATTGTACGTGAGCTTTCAGTACCTAAAGTTTTTTTAATTGTTAATGAAGCCCCTTCAAACTTCGATTTTGACGAGATTAAGTCAAAAATGGAAAATATATATCAGTGTGAGGTGGCTGCTATCCTGCCTCACCTTGATCCGATAATGGCTCTCGCCAACTGCGATATTTTTGCTAAGCGGTACCCCTACCATACCGTAACGGACAGCCTAAATAAAGCAGCCAAGCTCCTAACTTCTTGATCTACGCTACACCAAAACGATTTTTCTCTCTTAACTTGTCTTTTTTTTCGATTGTGCTATAGTTACGTGCTATTCACTACGGGTGATTAGCTCAGTTGGTTAGAGCGCACGGTTCACATCCGTGAGGTCACTGGTTCGAGTCCAGTATCGCCCACACATAAAAAAGCCGCCATAGTTTTGGCGGCTTTTTTAAAAATTTATCGTCATTTACCCCCGGTAGAGATAGACTCATGACCACCGTCACCAAAGAACAACTCCAAGAGCTATTGACCCAACGCCCCCCGTATGATACTGTGGCCCCTAGTACGTATCTTTAAGCGCCAAAAAACTCTCACCACAATAAAATTGAGCGATATTTCCATGACAACATCACCCCATCCAACCCTGGCCGAGTGGTTGGCTTATCTTGATCGAATGGGCAAGAGCGCCTCGACTAGTCGAAACTATGGGCGGGCGGTGCTGCATTTTATCCGTTGGTCGGAGCAGAGTTACGGCGAGCCATTCGACCCGGCGGCGATCATCCCGCGTGATGTGGTCGATTGGCAGGCTTTCCAACAGCGGGTCGAAAAAGCCAAACCCGCGACCATCAACCTGCGGTTGGTCGGTTTGTCTCGCTACTTCAAATGGGCGGTGGCACGGGGGTACGCTCGCCAAGACCCGACCGTCGATGTGGCAAGTTTGCGGTTAGACCCACGCCACCCCAAGGCACTGACGGATCGGCAAGCCCGTCGGCTTCTACGGCAAGTTGCCAAAAGCGAGAATTTACGAGATATGGCTTTGATTGAGTTGATGCTGGGGACAGGGCTAAGAGTTTCGGAGGTGTTAGCCTTGCAAGTCGAGGATGTGGTGCTGGCCCCGCGCAGTGGAGAAGTGATCGTGCATCGCGGCAAAGGGGGGCAGCGTCGGGTGCCTTTGATCACCTCGGTGCGGTCGGCGCTGCGGCAATATCTTGACTCTTAGCCCCAGATGAAACCGCGTGACCTATTCCCCCGTGTTTTGCGCCACACCTTTGCCTCGCGGTACTTAAGAACCCACCCCGGCGATCTGCGAGGTCTGGCGGCCATCTTGGGCCACAGCAATCTCAACACCGTCCTCATTTACACCGAACCCACAGTCGAAGAACTGGCCGACAAAATGGAACAAGCCGAGGTAAGTTAGATGGAACCGAAGACGGTTGCAGCGGATCCGTGGGCGACTCCGCCTGCCGATTTTCGGTATCTGCTATTCGAGTGCATCAATCCTGAACGCAACGGGAAACGGTTTTATTATCTGGGCTTTATGCCGGCGCTGGAAGGATTAGCCATCGTGCGGATTCACGGCCGGAAAGGAGAGAGACAGCCTTTCTAACGTAGTCTCAGCCTAAGGGAGGCAAGCAAACCCGCATAAGAGTTTTGAAGAAAGAATAGCGACGTAAAGTATCCGGGAAAGGCTTGACCTAGTTCCGCCAAATCAGAAACCTCCTTAGTCCGCACATAATTCTTCCGTATCAAAGCTGCTTGCAGCATCTCAGATTTTTCAACCAACGCTCCGCCATCTTCCATTTTTTTATATATCAAATCAGAAGACGCCAGATCATTATTGGCTGCTCTTAAGTGTTGTGAAAACCGAACAATCAACATCGCGTACCAGTGAGACCAAAACCGCTGTGCCTGATACGGGTTGGTAAACGGCGGGTCCTTGATCATATCGTGAATATGATCATGAAATCGCAGAGAACGATGCATGGTCTGCTCGTAGAAGCGACCCACTCCTTCTGTCCCGTTGATAAAATGAGGTGCCAGGTGAGCGGCCAAAGTTGACATCGAGAAGCCGGATGAACTGGGAAACCAGATTTGCAGATAGCTGCCGCCGGCCAATAGCCAATTGCTCCCATAGGCCCGATGTCGAATAAAATAGGCATGTTCAAGCTCTTTGACAACCTTGGTCTCCGGAAAGAGGCTGCGATAATTAACCCCCCGTCTGGCAAAGGCTGCATCGAGCAGTTGCATCACGTCTGCTGCGCTGAACTTGTCAGGGCGATAGGTCGCGGCCTCAACACTGACCCCCACTGAAATGGTATTTCCGAGGGGGATTAGCCAGGCGATGCCGTCAATACCGTCAACCGCCTGTTCTAAACGAAGCAGGTTCGTGCCGTACAACCACCATACTTTAGGTAGGGTGGAAATTGGTTCTCGCCCATAGTGAGTCCAGACGACGCGTTCTCGATCGGTCAACTCCATTTTGCCGATATCGGCCGCTCGGGCAACTAAGCCAAACGGGCCGGTGGCATCAAAAACAAAGGAGGGGTTGTTGATACATTCGTCGTTGCCCAGTTCAACTTTGGTTACCTTATCTAGGCCGGCATCATACGCGATCTTGGCCCGGCTGTTTCTAATAAAGGTGCAGAAGTGGCTGGCCCTGGTTTGGTGGTAGAGTAGCTTGTCCAACTTAATTCTATCAACGTGAATCAGGCTATTGACTACCATAAACGGTGACGCTTTGTTTCCATTACAATTAGCTTTGTCAATAGAACGATTTGGGTTGCCCGTGTACAGCATTGAAGCATGTTTGCCATTGAGCAAACTAATGTGGCTTTTTGTATAAAAACAGGATTTAAATTCAGGGCCAAGAAAACGCCAGCAATCGATACTGGCCCCTTCATTCATGGATTCCCCAAGACGAGGCGTGTCATCAGGTTCATCGCCACCAATCAAGATATGATGAATACCTTGGTTTGACAATGAACGACTGATGACTAAACCCGTTAAAGATGAGGCAATGATAACAGGTGTATTTTCGAGCATATCCAATTTAGTCCCGCTCCTGATTTCTGTCTTTTGAACCGTTTTATCACAACTATATGTATGATTGGGCTTGATAATAGCATGGTTGACGAGAATTGTCTGTCCGATGTTTGGGACAATTCTGTCCTAATTTCTGGACAATTTTGTCGATCGAACCAAAAAGTTCAACCAAACCATATGAGGGATGATTTGCTCGATTGGCTAATGCAAACCAGCAGAAAACGCAGCTACAATCGCTCAAGGGGCGACTGTTCGACAAGTTAGCCACGGTTGAGCGCGAATCATTGCGAAATTTATATTAACGATCCTTTTATCCGACGTTATCAGGCTGTGATTGCCGGCAAAATTAATTGAGGTTATTAGCGAGATTTGCCTTTAACGCCTGCATGCCGGGTCGGGGAGCATAGGATATTGGCCAGCTAATTTTTATGATTGATCGGATCATAACCGCTCCAGTTTTATGGGCTTTCTTACGCCTCTCGGAAAAATTGTCCTGAAAATAGGACAAAATTGTCCCAATTATCGGACAGACAATCTTCGCCAAGTTTGCTATTATTAAGCCCAATCAGCTAATAAATTGACCCTCCATCATCCGAAGCGGCACCGGATTATCGAAAATTAGCCAAAAACAAGCAATGAGGTAATGGACAAATGACTATGAGCCATCACAACACATCTTCAGTTTATGACGGCGGTCCGCTGCCCAATACAACGGAGACACCACAAACGCTCGGCGAGGCCTTGCGACTGACGGCAACCCATACGTCTAAGCCAAACAGCATCATCTATGTCCGAGCCGATGGCACTGCCGAGACAACCTCCTACGCCAAATTGCTGACCGAGGCGGAACGAATATTGGCCGGGTTACGGCGGCACGGTCTGGAGCCGGGGGCGCAGGTGGTTTTACAATTGGACGCCAACGACAACATCCTGCCGGCCTTCTGGGGCTGTGTGCTGGGTGGGTTTGTCCCCCTGATTGCGGCTGTCCCCCTGACCTATTCGATGTCCAGTCGCGCGCTGGATCAGCTTATCGGCATTTGGCGTCAACTGGAACAACCGCTCATCCTGATCAGTGAACATGTGGCTCAAACACGGGACTTGCCGGCCTTGCAACACCAGCTCAGTCTCACCTCTGAGGAGGTGACCACCATCGAACAACTGCGGGAAAGCGAGCCTGACCCGAGCCACCATCTCGCCCAACCGGATGACATCGCTTTTTTCAGCACGACATCGGGCAGTACCGGGCAGCCCAAATGTATCATGCTGACCCATCGCAATCTTCTCAGACGGGCATTGGGGGTCAATACCTTTCAGGCCAATACGGCCGAAAACATCGCCCTCAATTGGCTGCCTTTTGATCACATTGGAGCCATCTCCGAATATCATCTGCGTTTTATCCCTCTGGGCAGCACCTTGATTTATGCCCCCAAAGAATATGTCCTTAGTCGCCCCCTCAATTGGCTCGACCTTCTGAGCCAATATCAGGTCACCCACAGTTGGGCACCCAACTTTCTTTACAATCTAATTTTGAACGCGCTCGATGAGGTAGAGACTCCCGCGTGGGATTTATCCCCGGTTGAAGTTTTGCTGACCGCGGGCGAATCCGTCGCTATTGAAGCGGTAGAGGCGTTCTTGAACCGGTTGGGCCAATTTGGCCTCAAGCAGACGGCTCTTTGGCCGGCTTTTGGCATGGCCGAGATGGGGTCGGGCGTGACCTATTTTCACCCTACTGACGACCGGCCGGTAGGATTTCACACGGTTCGTCGGGGCGATCCCGATGGAACAAGTTACGTGTCATTCACCCCAACCAGCCGTGACGATCCCGAGAGTATTACCTTTACCAGTTTAGGCCCGCCTATTCCGGGCGTATCTTTGCGAATTGTTGATGAGAAAGGCCAGACAATTTCGAGTGAAGCTACCGTCGGACGCCTCCAGGTCAAAGGGGAGGCGGTTTCGAAGGGCTATTACAATAATCAAGCGGCAACCGAACGGGTATTTTTAGCCGACGGCTGGTTTGATACCGAGGATTTGGCCTTTATGGTTGATGGCGAACTGTACATCGCTGGCCGGACTAAAGAGAGCATCATCATCAACGGGGCCAACTTCTACAGCAGCGAAATCGAACAGGTGGCCACGGCTGTCGAGGGGGTTGAAGCCTCGTACACGGCCGCCTGCGCCGTGCGCAAGGCCGGCAGCACCACCGAACAGTTAGCCATCTTCTTTCATCCTACCAAATTGGCCCAGTCCACCGAGGCCCAACTGACAACCTTGATTGGTCAGATTCGCAAGGCCGTGTCGAGCCAAGTTGGAGTAACCCCGACCTACGTGTTACCGTTGGCCCAAACAGCTATACCCAAAACCAGCATCGGCAAAATTCAGCGGACTAAACTGAGCCAACAGTTTGAAGCGGGCACGTTTGATGCTCTGATCCAACGCTTTCGCCGCCATCCCCAGTCTGCCCCGTCCCTTCCAAGCAGGCCAAGGCTGTCTCGCACCGCGATTGAACAACAAATCGCCTACATCTGGCAGTCGAGCCTGGAGCTTGATCAAGTCGGTCTGCACGACAATTTTTTTGAATTGGGCGGTGATTCGGTTCGGCTGATCCAAATCCACGCCCGGTTGCAAGAGCAGTTCCAGACTGAAATAGCTTTGGTCGACCTGTTTGAATATTCCACGATTCACGCTCTCGCCGGTCGTTTGGAGCAAGCACCGTCACCAGCGGTCAAGGCAGAATACTCCGCCCCACAGCGACGCCGGTCGGCGACCGGGCAGGATGATATCGCCGTTATCGGCTTGGCCTGTCGCTTTCCCGGAGCGGATACGCCGGAAAAGTTCTGGCATAACCTGCGGGACGGGGTCGAGTCGATTACCACCTTCTCTGATGATGAATTATTGGCCGCCGGTGTCGATCCGATGCTGCTACACAATCCTGATTATGTGAAAGCCAATCCGACTATCCCAGACATTGACTGCTTTGATGCCAAGCTCTTTGGCTATGCGCCGGCTGAGGCAGCCCTGATGGACCCGCAGCAGCGCCTGATGCTGGAGTGCGCCTGGGCAACTTTGGAGTCGGCCGGCTACAACCCCTTCACCTATGCCGGTGCGATTGGGATGTACGCCGGAGCTGTCTGGAATACCTACCAACTCAACACCCTATATCCGGCCCGCCATCAGCTTGACCACAACGGCGAGATGCAGATTGTCACCCCCGACTCGCTGGCCGGCTTTCAGATGATGGTCGCCAACGACAAGGATTACCTGACGACCAAAGTGTCGTACAAGCTCAATCTGACCGGGCCGAGCGTCAATGTGCAAACGGCCTGTTCAACCAGCCTGGTGGCCATCCATATGGCCGGCCAGAGCCTGCGGCTAGGCGAATGCGATATGGCCCTGGCCGGTGGAATTTCTATCCAGGTGCCTCAGACCATTGGTTATTTGTATCA
>JAGRBZ010000290.1 GCA_020433805.1 Anaerolineae bacterium | reverse complement strand
TGTTCGCTATCGTCATTCTGTTGTCTCTTTCAATCTCTTTCATTTCGTCTCTTAATTTTTATTTCCGATTTTGTCTAATTTTTACACCTTTTTTTTGTTCGTACTTTGCGTTATACTAAGGTGCAGTATTCAGCCTTTTCCTGCCTTCACTATCCGTCATAACGCATCCGCAGCGTGCGGTTTACAACGCTAAGTAGGTACGTATTATCGACCACTAACGCCGGCTGACAAAGACCAATCTAAATGAAAACGCCTATCGTTCGACTTGTATTTCTCTCAACCGTATAAATCGAACTAACAAATCAACCATCAAATTAATAAAGGAAAAATCAATGGAGATAAACGAACACGAACTGCATTATCTTAGACTATTGGCGAAGCGGTATCCTACTATTCAGGCGGCTTCAACCGAGATTATTAACCTTAATGCTATTCTTAACTTGCCCAAAGGCACCGAGCATTTTGTTTCGGATGTGCATGGCGAGTATGAGGCGTTTATCCATGTGCTGAAAAACGGCTCCGGTTCGATAAAGCGCAAAATTGACCAGATTTTCTCCGATACCATGACCGATAAGGAGAAGCGCACGCTGGCGACGCTCATCTACTACCCCGAGCGAAAATTGTCACTTATTCTCAAAACGGTGGACGATGCCGATGAGTGGTATCGTATTACGCTGTTTCGCTTGATTAAGGTCTGTCGCGTGGTTTCTTCGAAATATACCCGATCGAAGGTGCGTAAAGCGCTGCCCCACGACTTTGCCTACGTCATCGAGGAACTGCTGCATGAGCAGGAGAGTTTGGAAAACAAACATGATTATTATCGCAGCATCATCAACACGATTATTTCGACCCAACGCGCCAGACCGTTTATTGTGGCGCTATCGCATTTGATCCAACGACTGGCAATCGACCATCTACACGTTATCGGCGATATTTACGATCGCGGGCCGGGAGCGCACATTATTATGGATACCTTGATGGAGTATCACTCGGTCGATATTCAGTGGGGTAATCACGATATTGTCTGGATGGGAGCGGCTGCCGGCAGCGAGGCCTGTATCGCTAACGTTATTCGCATTGGTCTGCGCTATTCAAATATGACGACGTTGGAGGACGGCTATGCTATTAGCATGCTGCCGCTGGCCACATTTGCCTTAAATACCTATGCCGATGATCCCTGCCTCAACTTTAGACCCAAATCGTCAATGGAGAAGGAGTACACCGAGTACGAGATTAGCCTGATGTCAAAAATGCATAAGGCGATAGCCATCATCCAGCTCAAGCTTGAGAGCCAGATAGTTATGCGCCAGCCGGAGTTTGAGATGCAGGAGCGCCTGCTGTTAGATAAGATCAATTATGAAGAAGGCACAATCTGTCTCAAAGATAATAAATACAAGCTCAATGATACCTTATTCCCCACAATTGATCCCGATAATCCTTTTGAACTAAGTGAGGGCGAGAAAGATGTTGTTGAACGGTTAAAGCTTTCATTTACCAATAGTGAACGGTTGCAAGAGCACGTCCGCTTTTTATATTCCAAAGGCAGTATGTATTTGGTATTTAACAACAACTTACTCTATCACGGTTGTATTGTTATGGAAGAGGATGGTACTTTTGCCACCTTTACCTTAGGCGGCAAAGCCTATAAAACCAAAGATTTTATGGATGAAGCGGAACGGCTAGCCCGCCAAGCTTACTTTTCGACCGAAGGAACGCCCCAAAAGCAGGATGGTCTCGATATGATGCTCTACCTGTGGAGTGGAGCGAAATCACCCATTTTCGGTAAGGATAAGATGGCAACATTTGAACGCTATTTTATTGATGATACGTCGACCCATACTGAAACAAAAAATGCCTACTATATTTATCGCGACCAAGAAGAAACTGCCGACCGAATACTAAAAGAGTTTGGGCTTAATCCTAAAACAGCCCACATTCTTAATGGGCATGTACCGGTTAAAGTGAGCAAAGGAGAAAGCCCTATTAAGGCCGACGGCAAGCTCATTGTTATCGACGGCGGCTTTTCTAAAGCCTATCAGAAGCAAACCGGCATTGCCGGCTATACGCTGGTTTATAATTCCTTTGGCCTGCTGCTGGCTTCGCACGATCCGTTTGAGTCGAGTCAAACGGCCATCGAAGAAGAGTTGGATATTCGCTCGGATATGATTATCTTAGAGCGTAACCAACGCCGGCTGCGCATTAAAGATACCGATAAAGGCGAAAACATTCAATGCGAGACTGAAGAGCTGCAAATGTTGCTTGAAGCATATCGAGCGGGGATTATTAAAGAGGTAACGTAATTAAAATCGAAAAGAGCAGTGGTTAAAGGATAATCGCCCTTATCCTTTAGCCACTGCTCGATGGGTATAACCATTATTTGCTTGTAACAAGAACCGAAACGCCACGGCCATTAAGTTAGTGGCTGACACTAGCCCCCTAGAGCGGTGTTTAGTCGTAGCGTTTGCATTCAGCTCCATATACTACTCGGCACTCGAAGCATAACCAGTCCAACCACGGCTGCGCCACACGGCAATGCGTTCTTTGAGGTTAACAGGATTGTAAGCGCTAAGGATATTGGAAACGCGGCTTACTTGGTGATCTGGTGTACAGACGGCCACAAACGTACCCTCTTGATGGATGCCTTCCTTATCGCAATCGTAAAGATCGTAATCGTAAAGCGATTCTTCTTCAGGAACATCCCAGCCAAGGAAAGTTCCTAATAGGCAGCCAACAGTGGCTCCAATTCCGGAGCCAACTAGCCCGGCTGCAATAGGACCGGCTGTGATAATTGGGCCAACGCCCGGAACAGCGAGAGCGCTTAAACCCAGGAAGATAACGCCTAAGCCGCCAAAAATACCGCCGGCTACAGCACCGGTAGCCGCAAGGGCCTCTCCCGTTTCAATTGCTTCATAGTGAGTTACTTTTCCATACTCTATATGACGGCCATATTTTCCGTTTGGATCGGCGGCAAAAAGGCTAATATCCTCGCGCGAAAATCCGCTTTTTACCAACTTTTCTACGGCTCTTTGTGCCTGACCTTTATCGTCGTATAAACTTATCACTGTCTTTGTCATTTTACTATCCTTTCCTAAATCGTTTGCAAATAGAGCTGTTATGGGAGATGGTTTCTCTGGTCACGCCAAAGGAATGCTAAGCATATCGTAGCGACGGTCACAACAATGAGCACAAGCATGATAAGGCCTATCAGTCGGCCATAGTCGTGAACGGTAAACCTAAAACGTTTCCGGTCGATCACAAACCCTTGCATCATTTTTTATAGGGCCAAATTACTGGCCGAAGCATTAGGTGTTTCGTTCACCGGACTATTTAATGCCGGTTGGTTCATTGAATGGTTCTCTTTTATTATTAAGGTCGGTTCACGTCGTCTATCGAACGTGATCAAAGCTTATCAAAAAAGGCGCTTATTCTCTATACTGAAACGGGCGATTACCTGGTAGAAAAAGAGTTATGTTTTGGGCGTCATGCGCTAATTCTATTTGGCCTTTTCTATAGCTCATGTGAGTTAGCATTAATTCTAACTCTGTTGCTCTTTTTATAACGAGGTAGCAACCGGAACCGTTACGCACTATAGACGTTCAGATAAACAATTTGAGTCGAACCGTCATTCCCCCATGCTTTCCCGCCTACGCGAGGACAAGCTTAGCGGGAATCCATCGCCTAGAGCCACGTGGATGCCCGATAAAGACATTCGGGCATGACGACCTATGACGACCTATTAAAATCTTTTTCTGAAAAACTATAGCAAGTTTCAAAATAAAAGGCTAAACTATCGAGCGCGCAATTGAGAAGTTGCAAATGCTGCTTGAAGCCTAATCAAGCGGGGATTATAAAAGAGGTAACATCATTAAAATAGAACTTATGCAGTTCAAAAGGTGGCAGTCACTTAGCAACGATAAATCGACCTATTTGGACCAACGGACGCTCATTCTCATCAAAAAGTGACTGTCACCTTGTTTGATCCGCCCAACTGCGTAAGTCACATAAAAATCGAAAAGAGCAGTGGTTAAAGGATAAAGGCGACTATCCGCAAACCGCAAGGCATTCTTCCCTGTAAGGCCCCATTGCCCTAGAATGCTGCGGTCTGCCGATGAGCACTATCGCATTCTCCTACAACCACTGCTCGCTGGGTATAACCGTTATTTGTTTCTGATAAAAGCGTCTCTTAAACCGTGGAAATCTGAGAACGACGGAAGATCGACAAAATAATCGACAGAATTAACAGGATTATTACGATTTTATCTGTCATAATTCGGTAAATTCTGCCGTAGGTCCTGTCTAAATTTTTCTTCACCACGGTTAGTGCAAAGCTACCACGACTCGGTTCTCAACCATTTTTAGAAAGCTACGAAGGAGTAAAGAGTGATGGTAGCACCATCACTCTTTACCGGCTTCCGTTTTTAGTAGTAGCGTTCTCGTTCGGCTTCAATTTCAGCAGCCGTATAGGGTTCGGCGTCGGGGTCATAGCCGGACCAGCCGCTGCTACGCCATGTTTCAACACGTTCGTCAAGGTTAACGGGATTGTAAGCACCCAGGATGTCAGCAACTCGACTTACCTGGTGGTCCGGTGTTCTAACTGCCACCAATGTGCCCCCTCGACGGACACCTTCCGTATAGTAGTGGGCCTCTTCTTCGGGAATACCCCAGCCGATCAAAGCGCCTACCAACCCGCCGGCAGCAGCCCCAACTCCGGCACCAACCAGCCCGGCTGCGATAGGCCCGGCGGCAATAACCGGACCCACACCCGGAATAGCGAGAGCACCTAAACCGAGAAGAATACCGCCTAAGCCGCCTAAAATGCCTCCGGCTACAGCACCTGTAGCCGCACCCGAACCTGCTTCACTTGCTTGTTCGTAGGTCGTTTCGCCATAGGGGCCAAAGTGACGGCCATACTCTTCATTGGGGTCAGCAGCGACGAGGCTAATATCCTCGCGTGAAAATCCGCTTTCTACCAAATCTTCTACGGCTCTTTGCGCTTGACCGATATCGTCAAATAAACCTGTTACTGTCTTTGTCATTTTTTCTTTCCTTTCCTAAATCTATGAGAAATAGTAGTTATATAAATCCTATACGATAGGAGCTATATACAGCCCTGCTACCTGAAACCGTTATTCATTTCAGGCAGGTTGCCATCGATTTTGCTACAGAAGAACCATAGCGATAGCCACAACAACGAGCACAAGTATAACAAGCGCTATCATTGCCGCCATAGTTGAAAACGGGAGACCTAGAAACGTCTCCGGACGATCATAAACCCTGACGTTATTTTTCGAGAGGGCCGGATTACTTGCCGCCGCCTTCGGCGTTTCGTTCTCCGGACTATTCGATGGCGATTGATCCATAAAACTGTTTCCTTTTCTTCATAAAAATCCACAGGGGACGTGTTTTGAACATAGATAAAGCTTATCAGAGAAGACTGCTATTCTCCATACTGAAACGGGTGATTGTCGAGGAGAAAAGGAATTATATTTTGCCGTTTGGCGCGTAGTTCTCTTTTTTAGGCTTCATATGGCCCAAGTGGGCCACCGTAATTTCTACTATGACTACGACAGTGGCACCCTTCTTGACCATTGCCGAGTTTTGCAACGTCTTTTTTGTATGTCGATCAGGTGTCGCCGAGTTTTGCAACGCCTTTTTTGTATGCGAATCAGTCGATGCAGAGTTTTGCAACGCCTTTTTTGTATGTCGATTAGGCGTTGCAGAGTTAGGAACCGACTGATTTTGATGAGTTTTGTTAGGATTGATTGGGGCGTGTGAGTTAAATAAAAGGGAAGCAACCAGGGAGTACAACAGTTTCGGTTGATACGACAGCGAGAATGAAAATGTATTATCAAACTGCAGAGTAAACATCCTCAGATGCGAACGGCAGGGGACAACCCGCTCCGCATCTGAGGATGCTCCGCTCCTCGCTTATTTTTTATCTGAGAAAATCAGCGTTCAGCTGCGTTCAAAATTTTGTCTCACCTGTAAAGAAATTTCGAATCCAAGGAATTTAGAGTCGAAAATCGTCAATCAAACGCCGGGCGATACTCAATCGGGGGGGCAGTTGGGGCAGATTGGCGGCGGAATACCAGCCGGCGTCCTCAATCTCAACCTGATCGATTTCGATTTCGCCGCCGGCATATTCGGCGGTGAAGCCCAGCATCAGCGAGTGGGGGAAAGGCCACGGCTGGCTGCCGAAGTAGCGAATGTTCTTGACGCGGATGCGCACTTCTTCCCACACTTCACGTTCAACGGCCTCTTCCAGCGTTTCGCCCGGCTCGACAAAACCGGCCAGCACGCTGTACATACCCGGTGGAAAGCGAAAAGCGCGGGCCATCAAAATCTCATCACCGCGATTAATGCGCACAATAATCGAGGGCGACAGGCGCGGATAGTTCGACAGCCCGCAGTTAGGGCAGCGTTTGGCCCGTTCGCCTTCGGCATCGATGGTTTTTGTGCCGCAGCGACCGCAGTACTGGTGGGTGCGATCCCAATCGATAATCTGCACGGCCCGACCGGCCAGCGTAAAGAGATCTTCGCCCAGACGCGGATAAGCCGATCTCAGGTTTTTGAGCGCCATGCCCGGCGGCAGCGTCACCGGCTCGGTCAAATCGACGGCATAGCAGGGGGTGCCGTCGTAGTCGCCCAAATAGTGATGCCGGCTAAATTTCAGTCCGATGGCATCGAAATCGAGCTGATGTGGCACAACATCTTTGCCTTTTTCATAGAGGAGAAGTTCGCTGTTGGTGAATGCAAACCAGTAGGCCGGTTTGTGATTGTCGTCCGGTGGAACGTTAGCATAGGTGAATGGTTTTTGCATGGCTGTGATAGGGAGTAAGGAGACAGGAGTAGGGAGTAGGAGAAACATATCAATACCCGAAAATCCTTTACTTCTTACTCCTTACTCCTTATTGCGGTTAATTTGTTTCAAGGCTTCGCGTTTACTTAGCCCGGAGAGTCGCTCTTCATACTGCTTTACAAAGTTCGAAACCCAGGCTGGATCGGTATAGGAATAGTCGCGCAATACCCAACCAATGGCTTTACGGATGAAAAACTCCTGCTCGTGACATAGGGCCAAAATGGTATCGGCGAGTAGCTCAGTGTTGGTGTGCGCTTTGTGGCGTAGATGAGCCAGCAGCGAGGCGCGGCGTACCCAAAAGTTATCGTCTTGTGACCAGTCAACGAGCTGCGCTTCCAATTCGCGGTGCTTCAAGACCAATGGGCTGACGATTTTGCCGGCAATCCAATCGAGCGTATCCCAATGGGGCGATGTGCGCACCAAACGATCGTAGATGGGCCACGACGCCAGGCTGCGATACTTTTTGTAATGCTCGGCCACTTCGAGAGCCTGGTACATCTCCTCGCGATGGGTGCCGCCCCATAATTCAAAAATAATCTGCTCATATTCTTCGGGCGCGATGAATTTGAACTGCTTGGCGATGGTTTTGAAGGCGGTGCGGCGTGGCCCGGCTTTTACACCGTAGAAGGGTTGGTCACTTTTCATATAGGCCCGCATGCCCTGGGCAATGTCGGGATCGGCCAGCGACTTTAATGCGGCGGTAATGCGCTCGGTAAGTGGATGCATACCTAATCGACAAGCTGTAGATGAATCTGGTGATACTGCGGCGGTGGCGTATTGGGAAAGAGGAACAGCCAGCGCAGCAGTTCTTGATAAAAATGGAAAAGCGGCAGGCGTTGGGCTACTTGCTCCCGAACGCGCTCGCGTTCGTGTTTGAAGCTGGTGTGGCTTTCTTTGGTCAGCAGTTCGCGTTCGCGCAAGAAGTTGCGCAAAGGCTGTACTTGAATTTCAAAGGTTTTGTCGTTCCAACGCACTACCGATTTTACGGCTTCCCAACCACTTTGCTTGCGCCGCCGGCCCAGATAATCTTTGACCTCCACCAATTCAAGCGTTCGCGTGGTGGGGCCTGGCGGTGCGCCCACTGTCTCCAGAGCTTCATCTGACCAACGCAGTTGCGACAAAGCGTGCTGCACGCGGTAGACATCTTCATCTTCGCCCACAACAATTTTTACGCCAAAGATGTCTTTTACAAAGCGGCTAAATTGACGCAGTTTTTTGTCGCGGACCACAATACTATCGAGGTTGAAAATTTCGTCGACGACTTTGTTCCAAATTTCTTCTTCGGCCTTAATGCGGCTGATAATGCGGTGAATCTTGTACTCGTTCGGTTCGGTGGGTAAATAGTCGATGGTGTTGGCTACCAAACTGGCGGAACTCCAGTTCTCATTATCGGTAGTGCCAATATTAAAACGCAGCCGATTGAGCTGGCGGGTGCCCAGATCGATGTCCGGAGTTGAGTAAAGTTCGTCGGGGGTAATATCCAAGTTGAGGGTAAAGCGCTTTTTGGTTTTGTCAACCTCGCCAAATATGACACTGCGCAATTGGTAAGAGTTTACAAAGCTGTTGCAGATGAGATGAGACAACCGGTGCAGTCCTTCTTCACCGCGCAAGATCATTTTGGCGAAATCGTTGCGTACTTCTTCTAATTCTGATTTGGAGAAGTATATGCGATGAAAACCTTCGGGGTCGTTCATCAGCCGCACGCGCAGGTGCTGAAGCTTGGTAACCAGTTCATTTAGGCGGGGTTCACGCGTCACCATCCATAAAGGCGAGTCGGAATTTTTGAGAAAAAATGCTTCTGCCGATACCTCATTTGCGACGTCGTCAAGGTGAGGAAAAACTTCTATAATTGGCTTGGTGTGAGTGTGTATCATTGTGCCTCAGTGTGAGTTAACAGCCATTGTAAATGTGGAAAACAAATCTTATCGCGACTGTAGCAAATTACCGAAATTGAGTCAAATTAATGCATTGGTACTACTTTAAGAATGATGAATGCTCTGGCTAGCGGGATGAAATGCTTTACTCCACACCTCGTTTAGTCTGAAATGTCTGGGTTCAGTCTTTTTCGGTAGGGGTAGCAACCGGGGTTACTATTATGTCCGGATGTTAACAAAATCAAACGGTTTTTATAGACAACCCTTACCGGATTCCCATAATTTTTTGATAGAGTACAAGGGTTTTCATTGAACTTTTCTGATAGGTTTGCATCTTCAGTAGTGCAACAAATGCCCGTTCTTTACCGCGCTTTTTCACCACCGCTCATCTACCTGTTTTTTGAACTGTAAATATTCAAACATCGGGAGAGAGCTATAAATCAACTATTCGGTGTGTAACCATCGTCTTCGCAACCTATCTCCTCCGTCGACATGATGCATTTCCGGCAACTGCTTCCGGCATTTTTGGTTGTTCGTGATGAAATACTATCTACCGAGTTCAGAGCATTGCATATCAGTTAGAAAACTTAAGATTGGTTTACTTAACGTAATAGTTGGGGTTAGAGGGTGTATAAAGCAGAGTAATACCATTGCTCGATGCGTGGTTTACGTATGAAACGTGGAATTGAGGATAAATTATGGGTTGGCAATGTCACCTATATTTAGCAAAGGGATGCTTATGAAACCGGAAGATAATCTGCTTTTTATCTTAGCGCGACAGAATTTTCTTGAAACCCATCGACAGAAGGTATTAGAGATTTGTCGGACTGAACCCATTGATTGGGAAAATCTACAGGCGATTGCGTTAGCCCATGGCATAATGCCCCTGGTGTATGTCAATTTGCAGAACTGTCCTGTAGCGCAGCTTGACCTGCCGGCCGAGGTAGAAGTAGAGTTCAAGTCAACCTATCATCGTAACCTTGCTCAGAAGACGGGCACCGTCGAGATGCTCAGGTTTATTCTGGACTATCTTAATCGGTATCAAATCGATGTGATGCTAATCAAAGGTGGGGCATTGGATCAGTTGGTTTATGATAATCTGGCTTATACCTTGCTTAATGATATCGATTTGGTGCTGCGACCCCGTTATGGAACGTTGTCGAGCCAACAGCGAGAGACTATCGAAAAATTTTTCGTCAAAATCCCCAGCTTTCGATACGATTTCTTCGAGCATTATAACGTGACGTTGAACGGTAGCTTAGCGGTCGATTTCGACCGAATTTGGCGCGATGCGGACCAGATTTCTATTCTTGGCGAGACCGCTCTGGTAATGTCACCCGAAGATATGCTCATCGTTACCTGTATTAATAGCTGCCGCAACCGATTTTTTAAGCTCAAGTCATTGTGTGATATTGCCGAAACAATCGAAAAATATCAAAACTTAAATTGGGCCGAGTTCGTTCGAAAAACAAAAGATTACGAATGTAGAAACATTGTTTATGCGGCTTTGGTAACGACCCAACTAACCTTGGGATGTCATGTGCCGGATACTATTTTGGCTCGGCTGGATATTAACCCGATACGGGCTGAGCTTATCCAATTTTTAAGCCGGCGTATGTCGCTGTCTTCTTTGTATACGCTCCAGGCAAGCCACGAACTCTTTGGGCGTTACATTGGGCTATCGCTGTTGTTGCCTTATGTAACCTATCAGTTCAGCCAGGTGCGTCGTAAATTACCCTTCATGTGGCATCGTGCTAAATCTGGTCGACCGGTCTATTCGTGATTATGATGGGATTGGGCGTAACGCTGCGATGGACTTACACTAGTACTACAACGAGACTTCGGTCTGAGAAACCAGGGTTTTTACTTCAGAACTGAAAATATGCGCTTGCGTGAGCCGTCTTTGGACAAAGTTGATCGAATTGACCGAAAACCCTGGTT
>JAGRBZ010000028.1 GCA_020433805.1 Anaerolineae bacterium | reverse complement strand
TGAAGACCCTCTACTAGTAGAGGCCGATGATTGGCGACAAATGAAGACCCTCTACTAGTAGAGGCCGATGATTGGCGGCAAATGAAGACCCTCTACTAGTAGAGGCCGATGGTTGGTGCTCGTTGTCGTTATATCTTAAATAAATGCAAATTCAGTAGATCACGAATTGAGGAGCCGGCATCCTCAGATGCGGCTTCGTTCGGCATCTGAGGATGCCTCACTCCTCGAAACTGTGATCTACTGAATTTGGCTTAACAGTTACCCGCTCCAAAAATTTTTCTCGCGACTTGACAAGTTAGAACAAGTTAGATAACCTGGAATAGTCGTCATAATTATGACCAAGCAGGACCAAAGTACTCTAACAACCCAACCCATTAGAAACCAGGAGACCACCTATGTTTTCACCGAAATTTGATACCAACAGCAATCTGCATCTTGATCTTCCCGACAAAAATAAACCCTTAGAAGTTGTCCGTAGTGTACGGGGTTATCTTAGTTTTGAAGAACGGCTGCCGCTGGAAGAACGGCTGCCGCAAACGCCCCGGCTCATTGAACTGCTCCAAGAGTGGAACGCCAGTAAAATCAATCGCTCCATTGGCGAACATCAGCGCTCTGTAGCGGCAGAAGAGATCGAGGTACTCGATAGCGAGGTCAACGGCATTGTCCGCGATATTCGCAAAACCCTTGACGCCGCCTTCCCACGCCAGCCAACCCAAGCCAAAGGCTGGGGTTTTAACGCCAAGCAATCCACCAAAAGTATCATACTACCCCAAACCCGCAACGAGCATCTTGAGGTGCTCGATAGTTATATCACTAAAGAGCAAAGCCGCCCCGAAGAAGAGCGCTTTACCAGCCCGCCCCTGGCCCAGGTTATCGAAATACGCGATAAATTGGTCGAGCAGCTCGATATTCGGCTGGTAGGCCAGAACCAGCGCGAAAAAAGCGCGGCTCAAATTAGTACCATCACCCTGGAAATGTATAATCAATTGCAGGGCGCAGCTGTATATCTCCTGAATTTTAGGTTCAACTTCATCCTGACGGTCGACCTACAAGATTGGGGTTTTAATGTTGTGACTCGCCGCTCCGACTCGGAGGACGAGGAAGACACTGAAGCCACGGTCGACGCAGCGGCAGATACCAATGCGACACCGGAGGCCTCCTCCGGAGAAACTACTTCGGAAACCACCTCGACCAACGGCACCGCCACCAACGGCACTTATACCAACGGTAGTGTGCCGGAAGATGCGGATGCTGTGGTTAATGGCCTAAACGGAGGCGGAGCGTAAAAATTAGGTGCTGGTGACATGGGAGTGCGTTTTAACGTCCTTTTCTAAAATGGCAGCCTGAATTTCAATTCAAAACGACAACTCACTCCTAAAAACCCTGATTTTTTACAATAGCACTTCGATGTAGAAAAGCCGGACCCTTGACGGGGGTCCGGCTTTTGGTTATTGGCAGCTTAGTACTACGACGAGGTTTTGACATAAGCCGAGAAAGAAACCAGGGTTTTCGGTTAATACGATCAATTTCGTGCCTAAAAAGACTTACGCAAGCGCATATTTTTAGTTCTGAAGTCAAAACCCTGGTTTCTCAGACCGAAGTCTCGTAGTATTACAGCAATGGCTGAAATTCACGTCGCCCTTGTATGTTGCCTCTATTTCTGGATTATGCTTTTTTTTATATAATAACGTTAGTTGCTAGCCAATGACGTGACGTTAAGCGCTTGTTAGCTCTAATGGGTAGTAACTTGCGTTATAATACGATCTGCAATACCCCCAACAACGCCCTTGCCAGGTGATCAAAGTAAGCAATGCCTGTTTCATTTTAACAGTATCAGTAGATTAAAATTTGAGGAGTGAGGCATCCTCAGATGCCGAACGGAGCCGCATCCTCAGACGCCGAACGGAGCCGCATCCTCAGATGCCGAACGGAGCCGCATCCTCAGATGCCGAACGGAGCCGCATCCTCAGATGCCGAACGGAGCCGCATCTGAGGATGCTGGCTCCTCGAAAATTGGATCTACTGAGTATCTTGGCCCGAATTTTGCTATCCGTTCGGAAAGTAGCTTACATGGCAGGTCATAGCTGTGGTAATATAAGCACTACCTTTGGAATGTAATGCGTCTCATGTCGTTTCGCAGCGCAGCGGAGAAACCCCTGTGACAATAGGGCTGAAATGGCGTCCGGTTGGGAAAGTTTGAAGCAGCAATGTTCATTTTTCCCCGGCGAATGCCGCATGTCTTGAAATGTCTGAGGGATTTCTCCGCCTTCGGCTACGAAATGCTATGAACGGCGAAACTCGTACTTAGGCATATTGAGAATTACTGAGTAAAAGTGACAATGAAAATGGCACAAAGATTATCTCAGTTTATCCTGACTCTAAGCGTAACGCTGTGGCTCTCTGCACTCCCCAGTCAGGCTCAAGGTGGCGCTGGGCCATCGCTGCCGGGTCAGGTGGTTCGTTTTGAACAGTTGGCCGGCAAAACCACACGAATCTCTGTTTTGGATATTACCCAGGACAGCCAGGGTTTTTTATGGTTTGGCGGCTCTGATGGTCTGTACCGCTACGATGGCTATCGAACCACCGTTTTTCGCCATAACCCCGATGACCCAACCAGTTTAAGCGCCAACTGGATCACTGATATTTTGGAAGATGGGCAAGGGATGCTGTGGGTTGGCACCCGCACCGGCTTAAACCGTTTCGACCCCCAAACGCAACGTTTTACCCGCTATCAGCATCAAGCCGACGACCCCCATAGTCTTAGCGAAAATCGGATCTCGGCTTTGTTGGAAGACTCGCGGGGCACCCTGTGGGTGGGTACGCGCAACGGCTTGAACCGGTTCGAGTCGGCAACCGGACAGTTTGTCGCCTACACCCACGATCCAGACAATGCCAACAGCTTAAGCCACAACGCCGTTAATGGTCTGGCCGAAGATGCCCAAGGCGCTTTGTGGGTCGCTACGCACGGCGGGATAACCCAATTGGTCGTGACCGATGAAGGTTCGCCGCAATTTACCCGATATCAACACAACCCTGATGATCCGCACAGTTTAAGCGAAGATTTCACGACTTCGATTTTTGTCGATAGCCAGGACACGCTGTGGATTGGTACTTGGGGCGGCGGTCTTAATCAACTGACGGCAACTGAGCGCACTAAAGCCGTTCCGCATTTTGTTCGTTATCAGCACCAACCGGGTAATCTCCGTAGTCTGGGACACGATATTGTTGGCGACATCTTTGAGGATTCGCAGGGTGTCTTATGGGTGGGCACCATCGGCGGCGGTCTCAATCAATTTGACCCGCAGCACCAGGCTTTTTGGCGATACGGCCACAACGCGGCTACCCCCAACAGTTTAAGCAGTAATGATGTACTCTCTCTCTTTGAAGATGCCCAGGGTTTGCTGTGGGTGGGCTTTGACAGCAGCGGTGTCAATAAGTTTGATCGCCGCACGCTGGCTTTTGGCCATCATCAATACAGTCCCGCCGCCCCCCAAACATTAAGCGATGCGCCGGTATTGGCCTTTGCTGAAGATGCCCAAGGCGAATTGTGGATTGCTACAGAGGGCGGCGGGCTTAATCATATGCAGCCGGGTAATAGCCACGAATCGGCCCGCTTTGTACAGTATCACTTCGACGAAAACAATCCCCACAGCCTGAGCAGTGACGTTGTTAAAGACATCATTCGCGACAGCCAAGGCAACCTGTGGATTGCAACGGAAGATGGGCTCAACAAATTGCCGCCGAACAGTGACCCGGCAGACCCCCGTTTTATACGCTACCGGCACGATGATAATAACCCCGACAGCTTGAGTACCAATATTCTGGAAACGGTTTTTGAAGACTCGCGGGGCAATCTGTGGGTTGGTACCTTTTTTGGGGGTCTCGACCAACTGGTGCCGGGCGATGATCCGGAGGCGGTGCGCTTTATTCATCATCAAAATGATCCCGACGATGCCCAAAGTCTAAGCAGTAATATTGTCTATGACATTTATGAAGATGCGCAAGGGGTGCTGTGGCTGGGTACGCGGGGTGGGGGGCTAAACAAAATGGTTCTCGACGAGAGGCCGGATATGCCGCCTCATTTTGTGCGGTATCAGCCTGATGAAAATAACCCACACAGCCTGGCCAGCACGACCGTGTATGATGTTATGGAAGATTCGCACGGGCGGCTGTGGGTGGGTACCTGGGGCGGCGGCTTGCAGCAGCTCAACCGGGATAACAACGAATTTACAAGCTATATGGAAAAGGATGGCTTTAGCGACCACGTTTACAATATCATGGAAGACGAGCAGGGCTACCTGTGGCTCAATACCCTTAAAGGGCTGGCCCGATTTGACCCGGCAACCGAAACGTTTGTGCATTATTATGAAACGGATGGCCTGGTTGCCTTTTACGAAGGCCGCGCCTATCAAGATCAGGCCGGCTATTTCTACTTTGGCGGTGTGAATGGCTTTAATGTTTTTCAGCCGGCTGCTATTGCCGAAAATCGCTATCAGCCCTCCATCCGCCTCACCGATTTTCGTCTGTTTAATGATCCGGTCCCGATAGGCGATGAGACGCTGTTACAACACCCTATTTGGGAGACCAACCACCTGACGTTGTCCTCGACCGATGATATTGTCTCGTTTGAATTTGCGGCGCTGGATTACGTGGCTCCGGAGAAAATTCGGTATCAATATAAACTGGATGGCTATGAGGCTGCCTGGAATGAGGTTGAAAGCGACCGCCGTTACAGCACCTACACCAATCTGCCGCCGGGCGATTATGTGTTTAGGGTGCGCAGTACCAACAGCGCCGGCCTGTGGGGCGACAACGAACGGGTGCTGAACATTTCGGTCTTGCCGCCGTGGTGGCAAACCACCTGGTTTATGGGGACGACGATAGGCGTTCTCATCGTTTTGGTCTTTGGGGCCTATCGCCTGCGGGTGCATACCATCAAGCAGCGCAACAGCGAGTTGGAAGCCCAGGTGGCCGACCGGACGCAGGCGCTGGCGAAAAATAATGAAGCCCTACAAATAGCGGAAAAAGCAACGAAAACAACCAATATTGAACTCCAGCGGCGACTTGGCGAGTTATCTGCGCTCAATCATATTACCCAACTGCTGGTTGCCAATATCGAAAATATGGAGACCGCCCTTAATACCCTTACGGAGATTACGACCCGTCTTTTCAATGTCTTTAGCACCAGTATTTCTCTGTATGATATGGAGCACGACCAGCGGGCGATAGTCGCCTGGTTTACGTCAGACCCTTCATTTAAAGACTCCAGCCCGGTGGGTCAATCTTATCCGTTTATGCCCCTTAATTATCAACTCATTCAAACGAAACAGGCGGTTATCATTCCCGATGTCTTGAACTCCTCTTTAATAACGGAGGATGTCCGCCAGATTGTTTTCGACCGGAATATACAGTGTCTTATGCTTGTGCCCTTGTTTGTCCGCACGCGCTTGATCGGTGAACTCGCTTTCGCCTGTACCGAGGTGAATCGGGTGCTTACGCCCGATGAAGCCCGACTGGCGGAAACCATTGCGGCTCAGATTGCCGGCGCGGTTGATAATATCCGCTTATTTGAGACGACGCGTCAAGCGAACGAGGAAGCGAAAGCGGCTAACCAGGCCAAGAGTACCTTTCTGGCCAATATGAGCCACGTCGAGCTGCGCACGCCGCTCAACGCCATTATTGGTTTTTCGCACCTGGCCCGGAACAATCGAGACAATCCGGTTGATACTCAGGAGCAGTTGAGTGTCATCATTCGGAGCAGCGAACATTTACTGACACTCATTAATCAAGTCCTGGACCTTTCTAAAATCGAGGCCGGGCGAATAACCCTCAATGTAAGCTGCTTCGACCTGCATGCTATGCTGGCTGAGTTGCATGCTATGTTTACGCTTCAGGCTGAAGCCAAAGGGCTGGATTTACGTTTTGAGGCAGCCGATAATCTGCCCCGGCTCATCCGCGCCGATGCTGTTAAACTGCGGCAGGTGTTGATCAATCTGATGAGTAATGCTGTCAAGTTTACCGAGTGCGGTGGTGTGACGTTACGGGTAGGCTTGAGAGCGCAGGGGTTAAACGGTAGAGGACAAGAAAATAGAGCGCCAACGCCTTATACGCAGTCGCTTATCGCGCTTTCTTTTGAAGTCAGCGATACGGGGCCGGGCATTGCACCGGAAGAGATAGGATGCCTCTTTGATACCTTTGTACAAACCCAAACGGGACGGCAAACCCAAGAAGGAACAGGTCTGGGTCTCTCTATCAGCCGTAAGTTTGTCGAGTTGATGGGCGGCGAAATAACGGTTGAGAGTCCTAATCCTGAGAAACCTAACCCTGAGAAACCTAATCCTGAGAAACCTAATCCCAGAGCAAGCGAGACAGATGGGCTAGGTGCTACCTTTGCCTTCGCTATTCAAGTTGAGCCGGCTGAAGAAAGTCATCGGGGCGGTGATAATCCGCACCGGCAGCGCCGAGTCGTCGGTCTGGCCCCCGGCCAGCCACGCTGTCGTTTGCTTATTGTGGATGACGATCCCGTTAATCGGCAGTTACTCCTGAAGCTCTTGACAAACATAAGCACGACCGAACAAGGTTTTGAGCTTCGGGAAGCACAAAATGGGCAAGAAGCGATTGCGTTATGGGAAACATTTGCTCCCCATCTCATTTGGATGGATCTGCGAATGCCGGTGATGAACGGTTATGAAGCCACTAAAATTATCAAGGCCAGGCAAAGCGAAAGTCACAATGTATGCTCTAAAATTATTGCGCTAACCGCCAGTAGTTTTGAGGAAGATAAGGTGAAGATGTTAGACATCGGGTGTGACGATTTTCTACGCAAGCCTTTCCATGAGCATGACATTTTCAAGGTGTTGGAACGCCATCTGCGTATAACGTTTGTTTATGAACAGCAGCAGGAGCAAGCTGTTGCCCCAACTGTTGCTATAAAAGCGACCGAGATCGTGACCCGCTTAAAGGCCATTCCCAGGCAACAACGGCGCAGATTGGAAGAGGCAGCGCTCGTGGCCGATATAGACAAGATTGATGCATCGATAGAGAAAATACGGAGCCATCAACCTGCTTTAGCCACCGTGTTAACGCACCTGGCCAACGCCTTTGATTATATGCAAATTGTCACTTTCATTCAGGAAGCCAACAATGATCAAACCCCAAACCATTTTGATTATCGATGATATTCAAGCAAATTTACGGTTACTGGTTAACATCTTAAGAAATCAAGGCTATCAGGTTCGCCCCACGCGAAGCCCTTACCAAGGTTTGATGATTTCCCAACAAGAAGCGCCTGACTTGATCTTGCTTGACATCAAGATGCCGGAAATAGATGGCTATGAGGTTTGCCGGCAGTTAAAGGCTGATGAACAAACTCGCGATATTCCGGTTATATTTTTAAGTGCTCTTGATGAAGTGTTTGACAGGCTGCGGGCCTTTGATGTGGGCGGGGTCGATTACGTCTCCAAACCTTTTGAAGAGGCCGAACTCATCGCCAGGATTAAGACCCATCTGACACTGCGTCAGTTGCAGCAAGAGCTGCAAACGGCTAATGAAACATTGGAGGACAACGTTAAGCTCAGAACCGCCGAATTGGCCGAGGCCAACCAGAGTCTGCAAGCCGAGATCGAGCGTCGTATCCGGCATCAGCAAGAAAAAGATCGATTGCTAACCGTGGTGAGTAAGCAAAGTGAACAGTTAAGGGCGGTGACAACCTGGCTTATTGAGTTGCAACAAACCAGTCATGAAGCCACCATCGATATGTATCAACAGTTTCGTCAAGACATTGCCTTGATCCAATCAAATTTAGAAGTTGTGCAAAGTATGCTTACGCCTGACAATTCGCCGATTATCGCCAACCACATAGAAAATAGCTGGCAAGTATTGAAAAAGGTTGAAAGCCAAATCGAGCAGGCCAGTTCAGCAATTAACCAGACGGTAACGGCCAAGGAGGAATTGACGGATAATCCGCTGCTGTTGCTCTCAACCCGCGAACGGGAGGTATTACAACTTATGGTCGAGGGTAAAAGCAATGTGGAGATAGCGAACTTGCTGTCGGTAACACCGGCCACGGTTTACACGTATAGCAAGCGCATTAGGAATAAACTGGATATATCTGATCTGCCCGGTTTGATAAAATTTGCCATAGAAAACAACTTGTCAGTTTGAAAAAACTAAACCATAAAAAGCCCCGACAATATACTGTTGGGGCTTTTTCTTTTATAGACAAAGTTGTCCCAAAATTAGTACAAAATTGTCCCAAAGATCGGACAGACAACCTGTCTTAAATCTGTTATCTTTAAGTAACGATGATCCAACTGTCTGGAAAAAGGACAAAACAATGGCTGTACCTGAGGATTCGTCCTTTCAATCCGCCGGAAATCATGAAGACGTTTGGAGCGAAATTGAAACTTCGCTCCAGGCGATCCAAACGCATTGCAACCACTTGTTATGCCACTACCATCGCTTACCCTCCCACGAAATCATCGCCTTGATTGAAGCCATTGAAATTCAGAACTTCTTGCTTAAAGAACTATTTGTGTGGATAGCCCCTTCGCCGCCAACGGCCTATAGCGAAGAAGACGAGGAATAATATCAATTTAGTAGGCGTTACGCGTTAGAAAAAATGAGACCCTAAAGGTTTCCCAAGTTATCTATCAAGCAAAATTTTGACGCAATCGCGCTTGTATTTTGTCCTGAAGTCGACTCGTAAAACCTTTAGGGTCTCGGACTGCGTAAGTCATATTTAGGATAGGAGAATATAAAAAATGACAGTTTATATTTTTCCCGGACAAGGCTCGCAAGAGCAAGGCATGGGGCAAGCGCTGTTTGATGAAGTAGCGGAGTTCACCATCTGGGAGCCGGAAATAGAGGCGTTGCTGGGGTATTCGATCCGGCAGTTGTGTCTCGATAACCCTCATCAGCAGTTGAAACAGACCCAATACACGCAGCCGGCCCTCTATGTGGTTAATGCCTTGCATTATTTGAAAGCGTTGGCTGAAGGGCAAAAACCCGATTATGTGGCCGGTCACAGTCTGGGAGAATATAACGCTTTGCTGGCCGCCGGAGCGTTTGACTTTATGACCGGGCTAAAACTGGTGCAAAAGCGAGGCGAACTGATGGCCCAGTCGCGAGAGGGGAGCATGGCCGCCGTCATCGGTCTGGCACCTGAGCCGATGCGCGAAGCGCTACAAGCAAACGGCCTAACGGGTGTTGAGATGGCCAACTACAATGCCCCATCACAGACGGTCATTTCGGGCCCGGCCGCCGAAATCAGCCGGGCTGAAGCGGTGCTGAATGAGGCCGGCGCGCGATTGGTCATCCCCTTACAGGTTAGCGCCGCCTTTCACTCCCAACTCATGGTGCCCGCCGCTGAGCGCTTTGCCGACTTTCTGACTCCGTTTGAATTCAAAGCCTTGAAAATCCCGGTCATTGCCAACGTTACTGCCCGGCCTTATCCTACCGCTAATCCGACTGAGACCATCAAAAAGATGGTTGTTGAACAGATCACGCACCCGGTGCAGTGGACAGACAGCATTCGTTATTTGCTGGGTAAAGGTGAAACCGAATTTGAGGAGATAGGCCCCGGTGCGGTTTTAACCGGCTTGGTGCGCCGCATCCGGCAAGAAGCCACGCCTCTGATCGACATAGAAGAGACAGCCGAAATCGACCACCCGTCAGCAGATGAACGTTCTACAGAGGTTGCCTCATCCGTAACGCCAACATCAGCCACAATGCAACCAGAGCCGGTTGTTCAAGAAAATGAGACACATCATCAAGAAACAGTAACGCTCGAACCGGCGGTTGAAGAGGTCGCTATCGGGCAACCGGATAATCTGCAACAAATCAAGGGAATCGGGCCGAAGCTTGAAGCGCTTCTGCATGAAAAGGGCATAACGACTTTTTCCCAATTGTCTGCTCTGAGCCATCATCAACTTGATGCCTGGTTGCAAGCCGCCGGCTGGCATATGATCGACGCTGCAAACTTGGTGGATCAAGCGGGTCAGTTGATGGGCACATCTACCTTGCCGGCCACGGCTGAGCCTATCGCAGCGGGGAGCGTCGTAGACGAGGCCGCTGTTGAAGACAAAATAGCAGAAGCGGTTGCTGAGGTGGAAACAGCCACCGACGAGGCAAGCGCCAACGATGAAATCGATACCATCGATAGAGTACCCCCGACTAACGGGCATCAAGCCGCCGCTCCGTTCCACGCCCAGATAACGGCCGAATCTTTAGGAAGCGCGACCTTCAAAGCCGACTACGGCTTGAAGTACGCCTACATTGCCGGGGCAATGTACAAAGGCATCGCTTCTAAGGAGTTGGTTGTGGCGATGGGCAAGGCCGGGATGATCGGTTATTTAGGCACCGGCGGCATGTCGCCGGCTGAAATCGAGGCCGATTTGCGCTATATCCAGTCTACTCTGGATGAAGACCAAGCCTATGGCATGAATCTGCTGGCCAACCTGATCCAGCCGGAGATCGAAGCGCAGACTGTCGATTTGTTTTTACGCTATAGCGTTCGCCATATTGAAGCCGCCGCTTATATGCAGATGACGCCCAGTTTGGTCCGCTATCGGCTAACCGGCATCCGGCGCAACCCGGATGGTACTATTACGGTGCCTAACTATGTTCTGGCCAAAGTTTCCCGGCCCGAAGTAGCAACCCTCTTTATGCAACCTGCTCCACAACGCTATGTCGATAAACTTGTCGAGCAAGGCCAATTGACAGCAGAAGAAGCCGAACTCAGCCGTTTTGTGCCGATGTCGGAGGATATCTGTGTCGAGGCTGACTCCGGCGGTCACACCGACCAGGGGGTTGCGTATGCGTTGATGCCGGCCATGCGCAGTCTGCGCAATGAGATGATGGCCCAGTATAACTACGCCAAACCGATCCGGGTCGGTGCCGCCGGAGGTATCGGTACCCCGGAAGCGGCAGCCGCAGCCTTTATGCTGGGGGCCGAGTTCATTCTGACCGGCTCAATCAACCAGTGTACGGTTGAGGCCGGCATGAGCGCGGTGGTTAAGGACATGCTGCAAGGCATCAATGTTCAGGACACGACGTACGCCCCGGCCGGGGATATGTTCGAACTGGGAGCCAAAGTGCAGGTGCTGCGGCGCGGGGTCTTCTTCCCGGCTAGAGCCAACAAACTATACGCTTTGTATCAGCAATATAACAGCCTGGCCGAGATCGATGCTAAGACACAGCGTCAAATTCAGGACAAATATTTCAAACGCTCTTTTGATGATGTCTGGGCCGAGACCAAAGCCTACTATCAGCGCACCCTGCCGGCCGAGGTTGAGATGGCGGAGCGCAATCCAAAGCACAAAATGGCGTTGATCTTCCGCTGGTATTTTGTTCACTCCACCCGGCTGGCGATGACCGGCAGCGATGAGCAGCGGGTCGATTATCAGGTCCATTGCGGCCCGGCCTTGGGGGCTTTCAACCAGTGGGTTAAAGGCACCGCGTTAGAAGATTGGCACAACCGGCATGTAGCCGAAATTGGCGAGAAGCTTATGCAGGAGACCGCGGCCTTATTGAATCGTCGGTTCGCGACTTTGAGCGGAAATGGGGTCAATGGCTCGCACTAAACCGGTTATTTTTATGTTCTCCGGCCAGGGGTCGCACTATTACCAAATGGGTCGGGAACTTTATGAGAAACAGCCTTACTTTCGAGCCTGGATGGAAAAAGGCGACCGGCTGCTTCAAGAGCGCGTGGGCGTATCGGTGCTGGCCGAATTGTATAACCCGGCGCACAAGAAGAGCGATCCATTTAACCGCACCCGTCTAAGCCATCCGGCCATCTTTCTGGTGGAGTACAGTTTGGCCCAGGCGCTGATAGAGCAGGGGCTTGAACCGGACTATGTTTTGGGTGCCAGTCTGGGCAGCTTTGCGGCTCTGGCCGTAGCCGGGGCCTTGACCTTTGAGGCGGCGCTGCTGGCCGTTATCGAGCAGGCCGACTGTCTGGAGCGGTATTGCCGACCGGGCGGGATGACGGCCATTCTCGCTGACCCGGCCCTGTACGAGCAGAGGCCCTGGTTGTGGCAGCAGAGCACGCTGGCCGGCATCAATTTTGATAGCCATTTTGTCATCTCGACAAACCGGGAGAAGTTGGACGCCATTTTGCAGATGTTGCAACGGGAGAAGATCACGGCCCAAGATTTACCGGTATCGCTCGCTTTTCATTCGGCGGAAATCGATTCGGCCAAGCCAGCCTACTGCGATTTTTTGCAAAGTCTACCCCGTCAAGCGCCCCGGCGTCTCTTTTTTTGCTGCGCTGCGGCCACGGAACGGGTTGATATTCCCAACGATTACCTGTGGACGGTGGTTCGAGAGCCGATCCGATTTCGACAGACGATTGCGATGATCGAAGCCCGACAAGCATGGAGCTACCTTGACTTGGGGCCGTCGGGCACGCTGGCAACGTTTGTTAAGTACAATTTGGCAAAACACTCAGCTTCCGAGGTCTTTTCAATCATGACTCCATTTGGCCGGGATGTTAGCAATCTGAACCGGTTACTTAGGTCGGCGGTGGGGCAATAGTAGAAAGGAACATTCTAAAAAATGACGCAAGACGAAGTGTTTAACGTCGTCAAGAAAAATATCCGGGACGTGCTGGCCCATTTGAACGGCCACGAGATTCCCATCGAGGCCAGCCTGAAAGATTTGGGGGCCAATTCTCTGGATCGCGCTGACATTACTATCCAATGCATGGAAGATTTGCAGATCAAAATTCCGCTGGTGGAGTTTGGCGGGATCAATAATATCGAAGGATTGGTGAAGCTCCTTACCCGCAAGGTCAATGAATGAGACAGGTTGTTGTTACCGGATTGGGGGTTGTCACGGCAATCGGACAGGGCATAGATGAATTTGGTGCGGCCCTAAAAGCTGGGCGGAGCGGCATTAAGTCGGTTTCGACAGCCATGGGACTGCCTCTCAACAGTGCGGCCTTGCTGACTGACTTTGATGTTGACACCAGCCTGTCGAAAATCGGCGATATGCCTGATGCATTGTACCAGCGTGCCAGAGCATTTACCCGGCGGGCACCGCTCCCGGTCCAGAGTTCGGTGGTCACGGCCGTGGAGGCCTGGCATCAAGCGCAGTTAACGGACGCCGCGGTTGAGGCTTCACGCATCAGCCTGGTGGTGGCCGGTCAGAATCTCAACCAGCGCTATGGCTATGACCTGCAACAGAAGTATCACGATACCCTGGAATATCTCCCGCCCCGGTATGGAGTACATTTTTTGGATACGGATCAGGTCGGCGTGGTGAGTGAACTCTTAGGGATTCGTGGCGAAGGGCTGACCGTAGGCGGGGCTTCGGCCAGCGGCAACGTGGGGCTGATCCAAGGCAGTCGGCTTATTCAGTGGGGGGTGGCCGACGTGTGTGTGGTGATTGGGGCCATGATGGATTTGTCGCCGCTGGAGGTGCAGGCGTTTCAATCACTGGGGGCCTTGGGTGGCAAAACCATACGTGAAGCCGAAAAAGCCTGCCGGCCCTTTGACCAAGCGCGAGAAGGTTTCATCTATGGTCAGGGTAGCGGCTGTCTCATCCTTGAGAACGAAACGTTGGCCAAACAGCGGGGGATACGGCCGTGGGCCAAACTGGTCGGCAGCGGTTTGGCTCTGGATGGGAATCGGCTAACCGACCCCAACGCGACCGGGGAGGCGCGGGCCATGAAACAGGCGCTTCATGCGGCCGAGATGTCAGTAGCGGACGTCGAATATATCAACACCCACGGCACGGCCTCACTTTTAGGTGACGAAGCGGAAATTGCCGCCATCAGAGAACTATTTGGCGATACCGTATCCCAGGTATGGCTGAATTCAACCAAGAGCCTGACCGGCCATTGTTTAAGCGCTGCTGGCGTGGTTGAGGCCATCGCCACCCTCATCCAGATGAAAGAAGGCTTTGTGCATCCGAATTTGAACCTGGACCAGCCTCTGGATAAACGATGCCGTTTTGCGGGACGCGAGAGCCAACCCGCCGCCATCACTATAGCCTTGAGCAATTCCTTTGGCTTTGGTGGAATTAACAGTTCGATTGTGTTGAGGAACGGATAGTGGTCGAGCATCAATAAACTATATCTCTAATTCCTGTCAAGGAGACGCTAAATGAATGTTGGAATTGAAGCGATAAATGCCTATGTGGGCCAGACCTTTCTGGATGTTCGAACCCTCTTTGAAGCGCGGGGATTGGACTTGGCTCGCTTTGATAACTTGATGATGGAAAAGAAAGCGGTCGGCCTACCCTGCGAAGACCCGGTCACCAACGCCGTCAATGCTGCCAAACCGATCATCGATCAGCTTTCTGAAGCGGACAAAAACAGCATCGAGCTGTTAATTACCGCGACCGAGTCGGGTCTCGATTTTGGTAAGTCGCTCAGTACTTATATCCACGATTATCTAGGGCTGTCGCGCCAGTGTCGGCTGTTCGAAGTGAAACAGGCCTGTTATGCCGGTACTGCCGGTTTACAGATGGCCGTTAACTATGTGGCCGCCCAACCCTTTGCCAACACCAAGGCCCTGGTTATCGCCACCGATGCCGCCCGCAGCACCAGTAAAGAGACATATGCCGAACCTTCGATGGGCATCGGTGCCGTGGCGATGTTGGTCAGCCGCCAACCGGATATTATGGCCTTGGATCTGGGAGCTACCGGGTTGTACAGTTATGAGGTAATGGATACCTGTCGTCCTCAACCCAACGTAGAGTTAGGTGACCCCGACCTCTCGTTGCTCTCTTATCTGGACTGCCTGGAAGGGGCTTATCAAGCCTACCAAGACCGGGTCGATGGGGTCGATGTTCAGCACACCTTTGATTATATGGCCTTTCACACCCCTTTTGCCGGGATGGTCAAGGGTGCCCATCGCAAGCTCTTGCGAAGCGTGAAAAAGTTGCCGCCGCCGGACATTGAGGCCGACTTTCAAGCCCGCTTGGGGCCATCGCTATCGTATTGTGTGCAGGTCGGCAACATCTACTCGGCTACAGTGCATCTGGCCCTGTGCAGCCTGATCGACAATGCCGACATCGACCGACCCAAGCGGGTAGGGCTGTTTTCGTATGGTTCGGGCTGCGCTTCGGAGTTTTACAGCGGGGTCGTAACTCCAACAGCCAAAGAAAAGCTGGGCCGGATGGGAATTGCCCAACGGCTGGCCCAGCGCCACGAATTATCGATGACAGAGTATGACCACTTGCTCGATTTAAATGATGCGTGGCTGTTTGGTATTCAGGACAAAACGGTGGAGATAAATGGTTATGCCGGTATCTATGATCGGCAGTTTGCCGGGCGAGGGTTGTTGGTCTTAAACAAAGTGGAAGGCTTCCACCGCGTTTACGAGTGGAGCTAGCGATGGCCGAAGATGCGGTATTGATCACACAACCTAATCCTCGGGTGTGGACATTGACGATGAACCGGCCGGACAAACGCAACAGCCTCAGCCAGGCCTTGATGGAGGGTTTGCAGCGGGGACTGTCTGAAGCGGAAGCCGATTCGAATTGCCGGCTGGTCGTTCTGGCCGGACGGCAAAATTTTTTCTGCACCGGGATGGATTTTGAAGAAGCAACCCAGGGAGCCTCTGCGACGGAGATGGGTGAGGGGCAGGACTATATGTCCTTGCTTAAACGATTTGCTTCGAGTCCCAAGATTGTCATTTCTAAGATCGAAGGAACCGTATTGGCCGGAGGTATGGGGCTGGTCGCGGCCAGCGATTTGGTCGTGGCCACTCCGGCCAGCCGCTTTGGCCTGCCCGAAGCGCTGTGGGGGCTGCTGCCGGCCAATGTCATGCCCTTTCTCATTCGCCGGGTGGGTTTTCAAGCCGCGTACCGTCTAACGCTGACCACCGAAACGATCACGGCTGAAGAAGCATCACGCATTGGCCTGGTAGACACGCTCAGCGACAGACCGGATGACGACATCCGCCGCTATTTGCTGCGCCTGGGGCGACTCGATGAGCAGACCATTCGGGATGCTAAAGCCTATTTTCAAAAGATGTGGTTCTTGACTGAGGAAATGGAGCAGACCGCCATAGCCGAACTCAATCGTCTGGTGCGAACAGAACGGGTGCGGCAGAATATCAAAAACTATGTTGAATATCAGAAATTTCCGTGGGAGACGTAGGAGTAAACGATGAATGATGTGGTTAGGCTGACCTATCCCGAACCGGGCATTGCGGTTGTGGCGATGGAAGAGCGTACCTATCGCAACACCTTTTCCAAACCCTTGATTGAGGGGTTGATGAGGGCCTTTGACCAGATTGGCCGGAACCCGACGGTGAAAGTGGTTGTACTGCATGGCTACGACAATTACTTCTGCTGCGGCGGTACCAAGGAAGAGTTGCTTAACATTTATGAAGGCAAAATCAAATTCACCGACCTGGCCTTTTATCGTTTGCTCTTGGATTGCGAGGTGCCGACCATCAGCGCTATGCAAGGGCACGCCTTGGGCGGCGGTTTGGCGTTTGGTTGTTATGCCGATATGATGGTCATAGCTGAGGAGAGTCTCTACAGCGCCAACTTTATGAAGTACGGCTTCACGCCGGGCATGGGATCGACCTACATCATTCCGCGCAAGTTTGGGGCGCTGCTGGGCAACGAACTGCTCTTTAGTGCCAATAACTACCACGGCGGAGTCTTACGTGAGCGGGGCGTCCCGGCCCGGGTGGTCACCAAGCGCGAGGTGATTACCACGGCTCTGGCCCTGGCCCGCGATCTGGCCGACAAGCCTATGGTCTCGCTCAAGCTGTTGAAAGCACACCTGACTCAGAGCATCAAAGCCAAGCTGCCGGCTATCATCGAGCAGGAATTAGCGATGCATGAAATTAGCTTTGCCCAGCCGGAGGTTCGAGATAGAATTGAAACTCTGTTTGGCGGGTGACGAGGCAATTGCCAATGCCAAATCGGTTCGTTTTGAGACGGCTCGGGCCAGACCCTTTTGGGCGGCTTCGAGCCGCTGTTCGATGTAGCGCACCCGGGCCTGACACCCGGCTGTGCGGGAGGGGTAGGGATCAGGGTGAAGCAGTTCTTCATCGCTGCATACGACGCCTATTTCGGCTGCCCAAGGCACGGCTTGGTCTATTGGAATATTATCGGGGCGAAAGGTATAATCGTATAGGAGCAAGAGTGGGGCGATGCGGCACGGTCCACTATCGCCGGGCCGGAATGGGTAGGGGGCTTCGGGTGTGAAAACGCCGTAGTTTTGGCAATTGTGGATCATTTGCTGATATTTCGCTTCACCTCGCGGTCCGTCACGGGGAATGGTTCATAGATCGTGATTGCCGGGTACCCATAACAACCGTTCGAAACTGTGTAACTCATATAGAAGTTTGGCGACAAGGCAACCTGCATGAAGTGTCGGTTCGATGACCATCCTGAGACCGACCATAACGCTGAGGACAACCATGAACGATCACGTTGTTGACGATCAAATCCATCAATGGCATACGCCACCGGCCAAGCCGGCGCTGGCTCGCGATCAGGTTCACCTGTGGCGGGTGTGGCTTGAGGCATCCGAGGCGGATCGACACGAGCTGGCCCAAGTTCTGTCAAGTAGCGAGCGAGAGCGGGCGGCCCGGTTTCACTTTGCCAGAGACAGGGAGCGTTTTATCGTTGGTCGGGGGGCGCTGAGGGTCATTCTGGCCGGTTACCTACATATTCGGCCGAACCAAGTTGAGTTCTGTTACGGCGCGTATAAAAAGCCGGCGCTGGTCTCCCGTCAGCGCAGCCTCGAATTCAACATTTCCCACTCGCACAATGTATTGGTGGCGGCTGTCTCTGTGGGACGGGTTGTCGGCGTTGATGTTGAACGTATCCGGCCGCTCGATGATTTTGAAGGGATGGCCAAACGGTTTTTCTCTCCAGCAGAATATGAGGCGTTGGCGGCAGTTCCCCCGTCGCTGAGCCTCCAATCATTTTTTACCTGCTGGACTCGCAAAGAGGCTTTTGTTAAAGCTCTGGGGCAAGGGCTTTATTGTCCGTTGGATCAATTTGATGTTAGCCTCAAGCCGGGTGAACCGGCGGCTCTGTTGCGGGTGCAGGATGATCCGCAAGCGACGGCCCGGTGGTCAATGGAGAGCTTAACTCCAGCTTTGAATTATGTTGGCGCTCTTGTGGTCGATCATGGCCCTTGTGAGCTTGAATTTTGGCAGTATAAGTAGACTTGATCTAGCCCTTAATAGGGTTTCGATAGGCTTGATCTACACAAGCGCTTGTGGTCTACTTTGTATAGAGATGTCTCATTTAGTAAGAGGAGGTAATTGTGGAAAGGAAATTTGGAAAAGTGACGCTCAACGTCACGGATCAGCCCCAGCAGGAGTTCATACTAACCCAATCAATAACCACTATCGGTAGTGCCGAGACAAATGACATCCCCATTAAACGGGCTAAAGTCGCTCGCGCCCACGCTCGCATTGAGTGTACAGAAGCCGGCTGCACCATTTTTGATCTTGAGTCTTCCCAAGGGACCAAGGTTAACAACCAAGCCGTTCAAAAAGTTAACTTAGCCAATGGCGATATTATCAATCTGGGTGAAGCGGTATTGATATTTGAAGCCGTGACCGAGGCAGATGCATCGGATGCCACTGTGTTGGATGAAGCTGTGTTTGCTGATGATTCGTCTGAAAAAGCGCCTGAACCTGAAGCAGCATCGGTTACGAAGCGGGATACGTTGGTCGAACTTCAGGCCGGAGGAAACAAAACCCCCTTCTTCTGTGTGGTTGGTCGCTATGCTGATGTGGCTCTCTTGCAAACGTTGGCTCATCATATAGGACCAGATCAGCCTTTTTATGCACTACAACCACCCCAATCGGCTGACATGTCGCCACAGTTTACCGACATTGATGCATTGGTGGCCCATTACGCGGATCAGATCATCGGTAAACAAGCCAAAGGACCCTATTTTGTGGGAGGCTATAATGTGGGCGGGTTGGTGGCCTTTGAAATGGCTCAGCAATTGCGGGCCGGTGGTCGTGATGTAGCGCAGGTTGTGTTGATTGACACGCCCTACCTTGTCAATAACCCCTTACCTTACTGGGGCTATCGTTCGGCGACTACCGTCAAGCAAACCGGCGATAAGCTGTTTGAGCCGCTGCATAGTTGGGTTCAATCGAATATCGCCCCGAAAGTGACCGGTCCGCTGCAAGAGATGCGAAGCACACTCCAAAGCCGATGGACACAGCAGGTGGAACGGGTCGTCGAACGGTTGGAAGAAGATTATCAAACGATGCAGGAAACATTGGGGGATGAGGGCTACGAAACCACCGTTCAATTGCTTCAACGGTATGAGCCTAAATCCTATTCGGGGCAAGCAACCCTGTTTCTGGCGGAAGAGTCCCTGGTTCGATACTCCGGGGCATTGTGGGGTTGGCACAATGTTGTGGCTAATGGGCTAAAGGTGGTTACCGTACCCGGCAGTTACATCAATATTTTAAAGGAGCCACATGTTCAAACGCTGGCCAAGCAACTTGCGGCATGTTTGGTGTCGTAGTTGACCCGTATAAGGATTGGACACGTGTGAAGTTGGATTCATTTGGATCGTATAGCATTCATGAACAGATAAAGTCTGGACAACGCGAAGACGTTTATCGAGCCTTCGACACGCAAGCCCAACGGCCGGTCATTATTCAACACTTTACTTTACCCACCACCTCAGCGGCCGGGCAACAGCTCATCGAGCGGTTGCGCCAAAGTATGGCGTTGCATCATCCTTACATTGTACGTATCTACGAGGTCGGTATTGTCGATGACCGACCTTATATGGTTACTGAAAGACTATACGCCCAGACTCTGGCCGACGCACTGGCTGGCTTTCGGGTAGCCAACCAGACGCCGGTTTTAGCCCATATAGCCCGTCAATTGAAGTTGATTGCCACCGCTCTCGATTATGCCCACACCCAGGGGGTTGTTCACGGCCGGTTGAACACGCACAACATCCTGCTGACCGATATTGAAGAACCGGTTCTGATGGGGTTTGGTCTGCACGTCGCTGAACCGGGTGACAAGGAGAGCGACCTCTTGGCATTGGGTACTATTCTGTATGAGTGGCTGACCGGTTCTTCACCATCGGAGAATGAGGCGATCCCTTTTGAGTCGCTTGACCTGCCGGTAGCTATTCGGACTGTTATTCTAAAAGCCTTAGCCCAGGACCCTGCTCAACGCTATGGCAGCGCCCAGGCTTTAGCCGGGGACTTTATCTTGGCTTTGCCTGATCCATTGCTTGAAAAACAAGCAACTGATCCTCAGTTTCTATCTACCATTGGCCGTTATCAGGTAGAGGATGAATTGGGACGGCGCGGCCCGGTGATTGTCTATCGGGCCTATGATGAAAAATTGGGGCGTCAGGTTGCTATCAAACTCCTTCCGGCTCAATCGGCCACTGATCCAGCGTTTCGGACCAGTTTCAAACAGGAGATTGAACTGATTGCCACGCTTGAACACCCCTGTATTGTAAAAGTGTACGATTTCGGAGAGTATGAGCAGCGACCCTATGTGGTCATGCCTTATCTGAACGGCGGCACCTTAGAAACCCATCTGCGGGCCGAAAGTCTACTTACTCCCCAGGTTTTGACTCCCATTGTCGAACGGGTGGCTGCCGCTCTGGATGAAGCCCACGGCCGGGGAATTATCCACGGCCAGGTTATGCCCAGTAATATCCTGTTCGATGGGCAGGATCAGGCCTATCTCTCTGATTTTAGCGTATCGGCTCTGGCTGAGACAGAAACCAATTTAGCTACCCTGGACAAGGCCGACATTGCCTCAACCTATATGAGTCCGGAGCAAATCCAGGCGCTTATCAGCAGCAAACCGACCCGGCCGGATGCCCGCAGCGATGTTTACGCTTTGGGTATTATCATCTTTGAAGCATTAACCGGTCAGGTCCCTTATCAAGCCGTTACCCCCTACGAAACGGCGTTGGCTCATCTTAAAGAACCTATTCCCATACTGCACCAAATAAACCCGGCTTTACCCAAAGCGTATCAAACCATTATAAATCGATCGTTGGCCAAGGACCCCGACAAACGCTACGCTACAGCCGGCACCCTGGCCGCTCGACTAAAAGAGATACAGTCGGGTCGCTGGCACATGAGCCGCATCTCTGATCTGATTGAGTCACCACCTCAACATGCGCGGTATATCCAAAATAAGCGTATGGTCAAGGTTGATCCCCCGCCTCTGCGGGCGACCTCAACGAAAAAGTTTGGCCGGTATCATCTTCGATGGGAACTGGGGCGCGGTGGTATGGGCGTGGTCTACTTGGCTTATGACCCTCAGTTGAAACGACAGGTGGCGCTTAAGGTGCTGCCAAGGCATCTGGCGATGACCTCCGATCTGCGGCGACGTTTTCAACACGAAGCAAAACTCATCGCCCGGCTCAATCACGATGCTATCGCCCACGTGTATGATGTGGGCGACTACGACGGCCAGCTTTTCATTGTAATGCGTTATTTATCGGGCGGGACTCTGGCCGAAAAGTTGACGAAAGACACGCTCAAACTGCGCCATTTTGGGCCGATCATCAAGCGTGTGGCCGCGGCTCTAGACGCCGCTCATGCAAGCCACATCATTCATTATGATGTCAAGCCTGGTAATATTTTGTTCGATGCCAAAGGTGATGCCTTTTTAGCAGATTTTGGTATCGCTGTGCTTCAGGAGCAAATAGAGGACGATACCCTAGAAAATACATTGGGCGGCACCCCTAAATACATGAGCCCGGAACAAGTGAAGGCTATTACGAAACAGATAGACCGTAAAGAGGTTGACGGTCGTAGCGATATCTATTCTCTGGGCGTTGTACTGTTTGAGATGTTAACCGGTCGTGTGCCTTACCAAGCCGACACGGCTCGCTCGACAGCTCTGGCCCATTTGACCGAACCGGTGCCGGATATCATGAAAACAACATCCAATCTTCCGGTTGGCAGTCAAGAGGTTTTCACCAAAGTCCTGGCCAAGAATCCGGCCGAGCGATATCAAACCGCTCAAGAGTTTGCCCAAGATGTGACAGATTTAACTTCAGGTCGCTGGCTTTTACGACAGTTGACCGAATAAGCCGGTGCGTTAAAAACGGTATACCGTTTTTAATAGCGTTGATGACTTATTCCATCCACTCGACAACACTGTCCAGAAAATGTGACAAAATTGTCCGAAAAATCAGACAGACGTACCTCGCCAATTTTGGTATCATTTTGTCTAAAGGCTTTGATCCATTCTATCTGGTGCGAGGCGAAAAGGAGATATAATGAAATTAATCAACCTGTTTGATTATGAGCAAGCTGCACAGTCAAAGATGCGGGCATCATTTTTTGGTTACTATGCCGGTGGCGCCGGCGATGAAATCACCCTGCGAGAGAATAGAACTGTTTTCGATAGTATAAAGCTGCGCCCAAGGGTTCTCATAGATGTGAGTCATCGTACTTTAGAGACCACGATTTTGGGACACCCTACTGCGCTACCGGTGGTCATTGCCCCTATGGCCCTGGCGAAACTCGCCCATCGTAAGGGTGAAGTTGCAATTGCGACGGCGGCGAAAAAAGCCGGTATTATTCACTGTCTCAGCACGCTTTCCAGTACTTCTCTTGAAACCGTGGCCAGTGTTGGAGCAGCTAACTGGTTCCAATTGTATATTTATAAGGAACGAGGTATTACAACGCGCTTGATTGAGCGGGCTGCCGCTGCCGGTTACAAAGCTCTCGTCCTTACTGTGGATACAGCTGTCGTTGGCGTGCGCGAAAACCTCTTGCGTACCGGATTCCGACCACCTCGAGGTGTTAAGGCAGAGAATTTTACAGAATTTTATGGTGCCAAGGCTGCTCTTCGTCTACCTGCTCAGTTCAGCCCCATTGATTTCGACTCTTCCCTGACATGGGATGACCTCAAATGGCTTATCGCCAATAGTTCATTACCGGTGCTGGTCAAAGGTGTTTTGCGGGGCGACGACGCCAAAAGAGCGATAGATTGTGGAGTCGCCGGGATTATTGTATCTAATCATGGAGGACGGCAGTTGGATACGGCAGTAGCTGGCATCAAAGCCTTGCCTGAAGTGGTAGCTGCGGTCGGTGCCCAAACTGAGGTCTTGGTCGATGGGGGCATCCGGCGGGGCACCGACATTGTCAAAGCTCTGGCCTTAGGGGCACGGGCCGTATTAGTGGGGCGTCCGGTGTTGTGGGGGCTGGCTGTTTCCGCACAAAAGGGCGTAGAGCAAATTTTTGATGTTCTAAAACGTGAGCTTGACATAGCTATGGCACTTTGTGGGTGTTCTTCGGTAGGAGAAATTGGCCCCGACCTGATTACGGAATGATTCGTAGGTTCGATGTCCTCCATAAAGTTGTGCCCAACCTGACCCTGTCCACGTTGTCTTGATGGTCGACACATAGTAATTAGACTTTATCGGAATTAAGGTGACAGTCACTGAACAGGCTACATGTTGTGCCTCGTCCCTATTTACGGCCAAAAAAGTGACTGCCCCTTGTTTTTTGCTATTCTCGATAATTAATGTCTATTGAGAGCCAGTCGGTTCCGGCTGGCTCTATTATTTGTTAGCCGGTGTCGAAATATTTAAATAACGGCCATGAACAAATACCATATCCTCAAACATTGCCATAGTATCAAATTATCTAAGCTCAAGCCTTGTCATGCCCGAATGGATTTATCGGGCATCCACTATTACGCAAACCGATAGATTCCCGCTAAAACCATGCGGGCATGGCGCTTAAAACCTCGAAAAACTTATTTAACACTGTACTTACTCCTAAAGACAAAATTGTCCCAAAAATAGGACAAAATTGTCCTAAAGATCGGACAGACAAGCCCTTCCAACTTTGCTATCATTAAGCTAATTCATCCAAGAGGGCGAAAACTTAATGGATGCGACTGGGTTTTTCTCTGTTCTTTGAGAGTCATAGGTCCATCCATAATATCTGATCCCTTTTTTGAAATTACCCTACGCTATTACCCAACCGCTCAATTTGCCTAACGTTCAGTCCAACTAATTTGATCATCCCTCTCTAAATCATCGGAGAGAAATGGCCGACCATCGTTGCGTAGGAACCCATGATGCACTTAGACAACCTTATTCAAGCAGAAGTTCGAGACAGAATTGAAATGTTTTTGGGAGACAAGAAATGCTCGACCTCCTCAATCGCTATGCCCACGGCTTTGTGACCATCCCGGTTATTCTGGCCTGTAAGGAACGGGGTTTTTTTAACCTGCTGCGGGAGCGGGGGCCATTGACCGCTGCGCAAATGGTAGACGTGCTGGGGGCCAACAGCGGTCACTTTCAGGCTGCGCTGCGACTGATGCAGTCGCTGGGTTGGCTGGTTTATGACACTGAAACCGGTGGCTATGGGTTGACAGCTAAAGCCGAACTTCACACTCAGATTCCGGAGGATATGCTCGACCTGTATCAGTTGTCGATGGAAGATTACTTAATGGGTGCATCAGATCAACGGCTACTCAGTCCGTGGCTTGAGCGGTCGCGCCGGAGGTGGGATCTTGGGCATCCCTGGCTGGCCGATTTTCTGGATGGTGTGCTGGTTGTCCCGCTGTTGCTTAGTTTGAAGAAGAATAATTTGCTGGGTGACGGCTCACAAATCCCGTTGTTTTCAGGAGTAACGCCTCTCGCCGGAGAGGAACTGATAGAGCTATTTGTTGATGGGGGTTGGGCCGAGCGGCAAGAAGGCCACCCGGTCTTGACCGACATGGGCCGGTTTGTGGTTGACCGTAGCCTAATATTGGGTACAACCGCCTCCTACAGGCCGATGTTGATGCGCATGCCAGACCTCTTATTTGGTGACTGCCGGGCCGTATTCGACAGAGACGAGGCCGGGAATGAAGGGCATCTTGATCGCAGTCTGAATGTACTGGCCAGCGGCTTTCAACATGGTAAATACTTTGCCGATGTCGACGCCATCATTGTTTCCATCTTTAACCAACCCCTGGCCGATCAACCCCATTACATCGTCGATATGGGTTGTGGCGACGGCACTTTCTTGGCCCAAGTTTACCATACGATCCGCACTCGATCTGACCGGGGCCGGATGCTGGACGAGCATCCCCTTCGGATGATTGGCGTCGACTACAACCAACAAGCGCTGGGAGCCACGGCCAAAACCCTGGCCGACATTCCCCATCTGGTCCTGCCCGGCGACATTGGCGACCCGGAACAATTGATGCTGAACCTTCAAGCCCACGGCATCAATTTTGAAGATGTGCTGCATATCCGCTCCTTCCTCGACCATAACCGGCCCTTCAGCCCTCCCCAAGATAACGAAGCTGCCGAACATCGGGCCGGTACGCCTTACGCAGGTGTGTTTGTGGATACAACCGGCCATGCGATCCCGCCGCAGGTGATGGTGCAAAGCCTGGTCGAACATCTGGAGCGCTGGTCGCGGGCCGTGTCCCGACACGGTATTATCATCTTAGAGGTTCACTGCCTCAACCCTGAGGCCGTTGCCAAAAACCGGGACGTGAGCGAGAGCTTGCATTTTGATGCCTACCACGCCTTTTCCGGGCAACATCTGGTCGAAGCCGACCTGTTTCTGATGAGCGCGGCTGAGGTCGGGCTGTTTCCTCAAGCTGAATTTGTCAGGCACTACCCCAAAACGTTGCCCTTCACCCGCATTACCCTCACCTATTTTGAAAAGAAGCCTTATCGGATGCGTCTGGCTCAGGCTGCCGATTTACCCCACCTGCTTCACTTGGAGACGGTGTGCCGACCGGAAGCCCAACGTCTCTCGGTCACAGCGCTCCAAGAGCGACTCGACCGCGATCCAAATGGGCAGTGTGTTTTGGAAGTAGAAGGGACTATCGTCGGGGTCATTTATTCTCGACGACGCTTCGCTAATGACATGGGATCGCCACCCAACTCTCAAGTGAGTGTCGTGCAATTGCTGAATATGAACCTCCTGCCGACGGTTCCGGACGATTATGGGGAACAGCTTCTGCAATTCATGCAGTTGTATTGTTCTGTGCAAAGCAACATCGAGCGTGTTATGGGAGTAGACGTTTGTGAGACCTATTTGCACGCCAGAAACAGAGCCGCTGTTTCCATCAGCCGGCCAATCCAGCACTACGTTCAAGAATTTGTGGCCGGGTATCCGCTCTCGGCCGGTGAAGATCCCCTTCATCCCGAAACGATGTTAGAAACATTTGGCATGCGCTGGCTATTGACCCTCCTGCAAGATAGGGGCGTGATGAGACGCGCCGGAGAAATCTATGCTCGCAATGATCTAAAAATTCGGCTACGGATTGTGCCCCAATACTACCGGCTGTTCGATGCCTTGTTAGCCATGTTCGAGCGGCGTGGGCTGCTCCTGCTGCGCGATACCACCGTCGAAACCCGACCAGGGATTGAAGCGTTTACCCTGGCCGACGTGACCGCTGAGGCTCAAACATTCCGGCAGAGTTTTGTAAGCCGATATCCCCACTCTGTAGCCTTTCTTAATTTGATGGAACGGTGCCTGACCCATTATGACCGGGTGTTGACCGGCGAGACGGCCGCCAACGACGTCATTTTTCCTGAGGGATCTATGGATCTATTTGCCGGCATATTTACCGGCGACCCCATCTCCGACTACTTCAATCAGCTCCTGGCCGAAGTCGTTTTTCAAGCCATTCAGCAGCAAAAAGCGCACTTTAATTGGAACAAAATCAGAATATTGGAAATCGGCGCGGGTACAGGTGGCGCTACCGAATTTGTTTTGCAGAAGATCGCAGCGCTGTCGGACAGTCTGGAATTTACCTACTCCGACATCTCGGCGACGTTCACCCGCTACGGCCAGAGTAGATTTGCAGAGCGCTTTCCGTGGGTGTCCTATGAAACCCTGAACATCGAGGCCAAGCTGGAAGAGCAAGGCTTTGAAGCCGGCACCTTTGACATTGTCTACGCCTCCAATGTGCTGCACGACACCCGCTATATCCGCTATACCCTGGCCCAAGTTAAGCGACTGTTAAGGCCGGGCGGCATCGTGGCGCTGAACGAATTCACCCGCATGAAGGATTTGCTCCTGTTCACCGGCGGCCTGTTACAGGGCTGGTGGCTGTTTGAAGATCCGGAGTATCGGCTCAATAACACCTGCTTATTGAGTGTTGAGCTCTGGGAGACCGTTCTGGAACAAAGCGGGTTTTCAAACTTTGGCGTCTTCCTGTTGCCCTTCCAACCGGACCCGCAAAACGGTGGTCAGAGTGTGATGCTCTGTGAACTGCCTCAGTCAGGCCAACAGGGAAATACTGTTTCTCAGGCCCTCTCGACGAAGGTTGGCACAGCACAAGAGAAGGAAACCTTACCTCAACAACGCGGCCAGAGGCATGAATCGGCTGAGAAAGATAGTCGAGCCTCGGTCAGCCCTCAACCCGACCCGCAGCCGGTGACACCGTCTGAAGAGACCCTGGCCGCCACCATCCGGGCGGCGACGATGGCCGTCTTAGGCGAGAAACGGATGGCTTCCTACGCGCCGACGCGCCCTCTGATGGAGATGGGGCTGGATTCGCTGGAACTCATGGAACTCCGCATTTTGCTTGGGCGACGCCTCGATGCCGACATCGAGCCAACCTTCTTTTTCAGATACAGCACGCCCGAAGCGATGGTTCGCTACTTCGGGGAGCAGCTTTCTCCTTCAGAACCGGTAACGCCAGAGCCTGAGGCCGTTCCCTCTCTAACGCCGGAGCCTACGCCCGAGACCAGTCGGACAACAAAGGCAGATAGCGACGATGCCATCGCCATCATCGGGCTGGCCTGTCGCTTCCCCGGTGGGGTGACTAACCCGCAAGAGTTCTGGACCCTGCTGCAAAGCGGGGCCGACGCCATTACTGACATACCGGCCAGTCGCTGGTACCTCAGCCGTCAGCAGGGCTTATCGAATGAACCGGCCCCAATTTTTCCCCCATATGGCGGCTTTGTGGCGGAGATTGACCGCTTTGATGCCCCCTTCTTTCACATCTCGCCCCGCGAAGCCGAGGTGATGGACCCCAAGCAGCGTATCTTGCTGGAGGAGAGTTGGCATGCCCTGGAACAGGCCGGCATCGATCCGGCCGCATTACGCGAGAGCCAGACCGGTGTCTTTGTCGGCATCTTGGGCCACGATTATGAGCTGCTCCAGATCAAACAGCACCAGCCGGTGGAGGTTTACTTTGGCAGCGGCAACTCCAACTCGGTCGCGGCCGGACGGATCGCCTATGCTTTGGGCTTGCAGGGGCCGGCCATGGCGGTCAACACCGCCTGCTCCTCCTCGCTGGTGGCGGTGCATCTGGCCGTCCAAAGTTTACGGAACGATGAGTGTGACTTGGCCTTGGCGGCCGGGGTCAATCTGATATTATCGCCGGAGTTGAGCCAGACCTTTGCCCGGTCCGGGATGCTGGCTGCGGATGGTCGCTGTAAAACCTTCGACGCCTCGGCCAATGGTTACGTCCGCAGTGAGGGCTGTGGGGTGGTGGTTCTCAAGCGCCTGTCAGCAGCCGTGGCCGACCACGATAACATTCTGGCCGTCATTCGGGGTAGCGCCGTCAATCAAGATGGAGCCAGCAATGGCTTGACCGCACCTAACGGACTGGCTCAGGAAGCGCTGCTGCGCAAAGCCCTTCAAACGGCCATGATTGAGCCGCACGAGGTTTCGTATGTGGAAGCACACGGCACCGGCACGGTGCTAGGCGACCCGATTGAAGTCAAGGCGCTAGGCAAAGTCTACGGCGCAGGTCGAACAGCGGACAATCCACTGATGGTCGGTTCGCTCAAGACCAACATCGGCCATACCGAGGCAGCAGCCGGGATAGCCGGATTGATCAAGGTCGTGTTGTCATTGCAGCACGGACAAATTCCGCCCCATCTGCACTTTGAGAAGCCTAATCCCTACATTCCCTGGGATGCGTTTCCGCTGGTAATCCCAACGGACGTTACGCCGTGGTCGGCTCCAGCAAGCGGACGTCGCCTGGCCGGAGTCAGTTCCTTTGGCTTCAGCGGGACCAATGCCCATCTGGTCATCGAGGATTATCAGGGGCCGTCAGGGGCAGGTCGTAACGAGCAGGGCGTAGGGGCCGGGCCGCAGTTGATTGTGTTGTCGGCTAAGACCGAGGACCGGCTTAGAGATTATGCCCAAAAGCTGCTGGCCTTCTTGGAAGCAAGTGCTGATGTTTCGCTGACCGAGATGGCCTACACGTTGCAGGTGGGTCGAAAGGCGATGGATGCCCGGCTGGCTTTGGTCGTAACAACGCAAGCACAATTGCGAGACAAACTAATTCATTATCTGGAAAACAAGTCGGATCTACCGGGAGTTCATCAAGGCTATCTAAAAGCCAAAAACCAGCAACTTGATATTTTGACCGAAGGTGAAGAAGCCAAAGTGTTTGTTAAAACCCTCATTCGGCGAGGTGAACTGACAAAGCTCGCTCAGTTATGGGTGGCCGGGCTGGAGATTGAATGGAAGTTACTGTATGGTTACGGAAAACCCAGGCGGGTTAGTCTCCCAACCTATCCCTTTGCCAAAGAACGATACTGGCTACCGGACAATGAAGAATTGAGAATGAAGAATGAAGAATTTACAAGTGCTCTGCTGCATCAATTGGTTCACCGGAATACGTCAACCCTCACCGAACAGCACTACAGTTCGACCTTCAAGGGGAATGAGTTCTTTCTGCGGGATCATCAGGTACGGGGCGAAAAAATGCTGCCGGGAGTGGCCTATCTGGAGATGGCTCGGGTTGCTGGAGCCTTGGCCGTTGATAATAAACTGATCACCCAAATTAAAGATGTGGTCTGGCTTAAGCCATTAGTGGTCAAAGATGAGCCGCTGGTGGTGCAGGTCGGGCTGTATCCCGACGAACGTGACGAAATTGTCTTTAAGGTCAGCAGCGAACAGCAAGAGCGGGTCTTTCATAGTCAGGGGACACTTGCTGTTCGTGAACCGGATAACCGGACTCCGCTAGATATTGCCGCTATCCAATTCCGCTGCCGGTCAACGATTGAAGGTGAGGCGTGTTACCGCTGGTTTGATATCCAAGGCTTGGTTTATGGCTCGACTTTTCGAGGTTTGGAGCGGCTTAGCTACAACGAGCAGGAAGCGTTGGCCCGGCTGCGGCTACCGGCGGGGGTGGAGCTAGCCGGGTATGGCCTGCATCCGAGTTTGCTGGATGCGGCCTTGCAGGCCGTTGTCGGATTGAGCCTGAGTCACTCAGGAGTCGAGTCGATAAACCTTTCGGTGCCGTTTGCTGTTCAGGCAGTTACGATATATGGCCCCTTGCCGGCAGAGGCCTACGCCTATGTAACCTACAGCACATCGGTTGAGTTGGGGGCGGCCGGAGTTACCTATGATATTGCCCTGACCGATGAGCAAGGCGTCATCTGCGTTAGCTTGAACGGTTTGACCCTACGCGCGCTCACCAAGCCGGACGAAAACCGGCTCCTCTACAGTACGCCCGTCTGGCAACTTAAACCATTGGCTGACGACGACGCCGCGCCAAGCACGACACCGGCGCCGGGTACCCTACTGCTGATCGGATGGGAACCGGATCTGGTCGAGAAGCTGGCCACAACTTTTCACCAAGGCAAGGTCATCACTTTGGAGCCGGACGATATCACGGCGCTGGTGCAGGCGAGTTGGCGGCAGCTCAAGGCAATTATCGACCAAAAACCCCAAACCGCAGCCCCGATTTTGATTGTCGCGCCGGATACCGTTGACCCGTACATTTACGCCCCATTGGTCGGCTTACTAAAAACAGTCCAACTGGAACAGCCTCACATTCGGGGCAAAGTCATCACGGTAGCGCACTCGGAGCGTGATCGCCTGCTGGCTCTGCTGAGCCAAGAGTTGCAACCGGACAGCTTTCGGGAGGTGGAAATTCGTTATGATGAAACCGGCACCAGAGCCGTCAAAATCCTGCGCGAGCTTGAACTAACCGCTCCAGAAAAGAAGCTGACTCTCAGAGCGGGCGGAGCGTATTGGATCACCGGTGGTCTGGGCGAGTTGGGACGTATCTTTGCCCGCCATTTGCTGGAGCAAGGCAAAAACATCACCGTTATCCTAAGTGGGCGTTCAGCATTGGATGAAACCGGACAGAAATTTCTGGCAGACCTAAACCGAACCGACGGCACGGCGGTCTATCTCCCCACCGATGTCAGCCTGAAGGCCGATGTTGAGCGGGTGGTGCAGACCATCACCGAGCAGTATGGACCCCTGAAGGGTATCATCCACAGCGCTGGAGTCATCAAAGACAGTTTTATTCTCAATAAGACCGAGGCGGAAATTGAGGCGGTACTGGCTCCCAAAGTGACTGGCCTACTTAACATCGATGAAGCCACCCGGAACGAGAAGCTCGATTTTGTGGTGCTCTTCTCCTCTATCGCCGGCGTGTGGGGTAATATTGGTCAGGTAGACTATGCGGCAGCCAATGCCTTTCTGGACGGCTTTGCTCACCATCGCCAAAGTCTGGTCGAGGCTGGTCAGCGTTCAGGGCGGACATTGGCCATCGACTGGCCGTTGTGGATCGAGGGCGGAATGACGGTTGATGACCAGAGCTGGACCTTAATGGCGCGTCAAACAGGTCTGAGTCCCTTGTCAACCGCAACCGGTCTCCGCGCCTTTGAGACACTGATGGCTTCGACCGAGAGTCAAGTCCTGGTGGCTGTTGGTGCGGTTGATACCCTTAGAGGGCGGCTGTTGGTCGAGCATCTGAGTCTCGTAGACGCCAGTCCATCTCTGAAGGACAAGGACGGGGATACCAATTGGCTAGTTGGAACAGTCCAAACTGACTTGGTCAAGGCGGTGTCCCGGATATTGAAAATAAGCGCTGAAGACATAGGCGGGGATGAAAATCTGAGCGAGTATGGCTTTGATTCTATCACCCTAACTGAGTTAGCGAACCAACTCAATAAAACTTATGACTTAGACCTACTGCCGACGCTGTTCTTTGAATACAACACGCTGACCTCACTTGCCCGTTATCTCGCCGAGCATCATACGTCTACTCTGGTCCAGCATTATCAGGCCCAAGCCGAGACCCGACCGGCTCCTGCATTCGTTGCCCCGTCATCGAAACCTTTAGTTAAGGCCCGTTTTCGTTCAGCCGTCAACACCCATAGGAGCAGCGGCGATCAGGCGGCTCATCTGGAGGCCGTGGCCATCATTGGGATGAGTGGGGTGCTACCGGGCTCGCCGGATCTGGACACTTTCTGGCAGCATCTGGTCACGGGTCAAGACCTGATTACTGAGACTCCACCGGAACGCTGGGATTGGCGGGTACGCTACGGCGACCCCAGTAGCGACCTCAGCAAAACTCAGGTCAAGTGGAGCGGCTTCATCGACGACGTTGACAAATTTGACGCCGCTTTCTTTAAGATTTCGCCTCGTGAAGCCATGCTCATGGATCCCCAGCAACGCCTTTGGTTACAAACCGTCTGGCACTGTATCGAAGATGCCGGCTACGCGGCCGGCACGCTGGCCGGAACCCGCACCGGCATCTTTGTCGGGGTAGTGACCAATGATTATCAGACCTTGCTTCGTACCCACCTGGACGACCTGCAAGCTCATACAGCCACCGGCTTGAGCCATTCAGTCTTGGCTAACCGCATCTCCTATCTGCTGGATCTGCATGGCCCCAGCGAGCCGATTGATACGGCTTGTTCCAGTTCATTGGTGGCTATCCATCGGGCCGTGGAAGCCCTCCACAGCGGTGGTTGTGAGTTAGCCATTGCCGGGGGGGTGAATGTCTTGCTCACACCCGACTGGCATATCGCCTTCGGTCTAGCCGGTATGCTGGCCGAGGATGGCCGCTGTAAAACCTTTGACCAACGGGCTAATGGCTACGTTCGAGCTGAAGGGGTAGGGGCCATCTTCCTGAAACCGTTGGCTCAAGCTGAAGCGGATGGCGATCACATTTATGCAGTCATTCGGGCTACAGCCGAGAACCACGGCGGGCGAGCCACCTCGCTAACAGCGCCGAACCCCAATGCCCAAGCCGATTTACTGGTCAGCGCTTATCAACAGGCCAACCTTGACCCGGCTACGGTGGGCTACATCGAAGCCCACGGTACCGGCACTGCCCTGGGCGACCCAATTGAGGTCAATGGCTTGAAGCAGGCCTTTGCCCGGTTGTATCAGCAATGGGATAAAGGATCTGTCGCTCAGTCCCACTGCGGATTAGGCTCGGTTAAGAGCAACATCGGCCATCTGGAAGCCGCGGCCGGGATTGCCGGGGTGTTGAAGGTGCTGTTGGCGATGAAACACCAGACCCTACCGGCCAGCATCAACTTTGAGGTGCAGAATCCCTACATCGACCTTGCGGACAGCCCGTTCTATGTGGTGAACAAGACCCAAGCCTGGCCGCCGCTGTTGGGCGAAGCCGGGCGGCCTCTCCCTCGCCGAGCGGGAGTCAGTTCCTTTGGTTTTGGGGGAGCCAATGCCCACGTGGTGTTGGAGGAGTATCAAAGGCTGCCGGAAGTAGGGACTGGGGAGCAGAGAGTAGACGAAGGACCGCAGGTGATCGTGCTATCGGCTAAAAACGAAGAGCGGCTGAGGGCATACGCCCAAAGGTTACTGATCTATCTGAAGGCCAATTCAAGTGTCTCTTTGACTGAGCTGGCCTATACCTTGCAAGCGGGCCGCGAGGCAATGGACTCACGACTGGCCTTGGTGGTGTCTACTGTCGAGGAATTGGTTGCGAGGTTGAGTCAGTATCAGCAGGGTCAAGTAACCATTGAGGGTGTTTACTCTGGCACGGCTCAGACCAACAACCTGAACTCAGCCTTATTAATTGGTGGGAACGCCGGGAAAGCCTTCATCAAGGTGGCGATGGATGAGCGAGACTTTGATCGGCTGGCCCAGTTGTGGGTCTCGGGAGTGGAGTTTGATTGGACATTGCTGTATCCCAGCCAGACGCCTCGCCGGATCAGTTTGCCAACCTATCCCTTTGCCAAAAAGCGATACTGGTTTGACGGACGGTCGACGGAGAAAAAACAACCGCAGCGGGGTACTGGAGCCACAGTGTCATCGAGTCAGAGCGCCAATCTGACTCAAGTGTCCCTGCCTGAGACGAGCCACAACCGTCAGGTGGTATTGGCTGCTTTGGATGATAATTCATTGCCAGATCAACAAAGAGTAATTCCGGCTTCGCTTGAGCCGTTGCGCTTGATTGAGCCGATCCAAGAGGTTGATGAATCGGCAGATGAGATCGCCGCACGCTCTGATAAAGCATCCGGTGTCGTTAAGGCAGATCCCCCTATCCATCCAGAACCAGCTGTACTTGAGCAACAGCTACGACAACAGTTGGTTGACATCTTGTATATTGAACCGGGCGAAATCGATGGCCAAGAGAAGTTCGTTGATTTTGGTTTGGATTCGATCACTGGGGTGGAGTGGGTCAAACGGATCAATCGCGATTTCGGGCTAAATCTCAACGCCACTCGACTCTATGATTATCCAACCCTGCAGCGGTTGGCTAAATATGTGGCCGAAATGGTGACTCAAGATAGCGCCAGGAGAGATTGGTCTAATGTGCCTGCGTCACGCCTATTGCCTAACCCGACCCTCACCCATGAACAAGAGGTCAAGGACGTGACGAATATCCAAGAGTCAGTTTTGATAGGTCCTGACCCCGATACGGAACTGACCCTCCGAGAGGAGAGAAGTCGGTCAAATCAACCCGCCTTGACTGAAGTGGCGGAGGCGGATAAGCGTTCATCCGATGACGGCATTGCCATTATTGGGGTAGCGGGTCGCTTTCCGGGGGCCAGGAATGTCGATGAGTTCTGGGGCAATCTGGCCGCCGGAATTGACTCAATTGCGGAAGTCCCCTCAGATCGATGGCAGGTTGAGTGCTACTATGACCCGGACCGGCAGGCACCGGATAAAAGCTACAGTAAATGGCTGGGAGCGCTGGCCGATATTGATAAATTCGATCCACTCTTCTTCAACATCTCGCCCCGCGAAGCGGAATTGATGGACCCCCAACAGCGGTTGTTTCTGGAAGAAGCATGGAATGCACTGGAAGATGCTGGCTATGCCGGTCACGCTCTGGCTGAACGCAAATGTGGAGTCTTTGTCGGGGCCGGTGTCGGCGATTATCACTCCTGGTTGAACCCGCATCACGCCGAAGCTGATGCCTATACCCTACTGGGCAGTTCACCTTCGATATTGGCCGCCCGGCTGGCCTATATATTAAACCTCAAGGGAGCCAGCCTGGCCATCGATACCGCCTGCTCATCCTCTTTGGTAGCCATTCACGAGGGCTGTCAGAGTTTGTTGAGTGGTCAGAACGAGATGGTGTTAGCCGGCGGTGTCTGTGTCTTGGCCGGACCGCAGATGCACATCATGACCAGTAAAGCCCAGATGCTGGCGGGGGATGGCCGCTGTAAAACCTTTGACCAGCGGGCCGATGGCTTTGGCATCGCCGAAGGCGTGGGGGTGGTGGTTTTGAAGCGTCTGGCCGAGGCCGTGCGCGATGGCGACCATATTTATGGGGTCATCAAGGGCAGTGGTCTCAATCAGGATGGCGCGACCAACGGTATCACCGCCCCTAGCGTGACCTCCCAAACATCTTTGGAACTGGAGGTGTATCGCGGGGCAAGGATAGACCCGGCCACCATCTCCCTGGTCGAGGCCCACGGCACTGGTACAAAGTTGGGCGATCCGATTGAGGTTGAGGCGTTGACGACATCATTTCGGGCCTACACCGAGCAGACCGGTTTCTGTGCTATTGGTTCGGTCAAGACCAATATCGGTCATACATTGACCGCAGCCGGGGTAGCTGGGGTGATCAAAGTCTTGTTGGCCTTGAAACACAAGCAGTTACCGCCCACGCTCCATTTTGAGCAGCCTAATGAGCATATCGATTTTGCCAACAGCCCTTTTTATGTAAACACAAAGCTCAAGGCGTGGGAGGTAGAGACGGGACCCCGCCGCGCAGCGGTGAGTTCCTTTGGCTTCAGCGGAACCAATGCCCATCTGGTCTTGGAAGAGTATCAGGAATTGGGTATTAGAGAGCAAGCAGGCAGGGAAAATGGGCCTCATCTAATCGTCCTGTCGGCCAGAAATGAGGCGCGACTCACTGACTATGTAAAACAGACACTGGCTTTTCTCGAAGAAAAATCGGATATTTCTTTAGCACAAATGGCCTACACGTTGCAGGTGGGGCGAGTGGCGATGGACAGTCGGCTGGCCTTGGTGGTGACCGGTATCGAGGCGTTGATTGAGCGATTGAGCCAGTATGTCCAGCGGCAACCGGCCGTCGCCGGGGTATATCAAGGCCAAGTTAAGGGCGGTTCTCTGCCATCAGAGTTATTGCTAGGGGGCAAGGCAGGGGCAGCCTTCATCAGGGTCGCGATTGCGGATAGAGAGCTTGATAGATTGGCGCAGTTATGGGTGGCCGGAGTTGAGATTGAGTGGGGCTTACTGTACGAGGAAGAGAAGCCCCACCGGATGTCGTTGCCGACCTATCCCTTTGCCCGCGAGCGATATTGGCTGTCGGCGCGTCGGCAGTTCGGCGCTGCGCCTTATCAAGAGAGCAGCGCAGCGACCGATAATCGCCCCGATCCGGTCGGGGTGAGCACCTATCAGGTCATTTGGCAGCTCGCTGAGCCGGCTGCCCCCGGCATTGGAGAGCCGGCTACTTCGACCATCCTGTTGTTCTATCACGAGGCTGAGTTTGGGCAGACAGCCGAACAGCTCCTGGATAATGGCCGGCTCATTCGGGTCAAATTGGGCCATCGCTGGGTTGAGGAGGGGCCGGATGCATATGAAATCAATGCCGAGCAAGGGCAAGACTATATCACCCTGTTAGAGCGACTGGTGAGTCAAACGGTCAGGCCAACCCATCTGGTTTATCACGGGCTGGGGGATGAGAGAGAGGGTCACCATAATGGGCAAATTTTGTATCAGTGTGTCAAGGCCCTCAAAGCCATACCGCTGCCGGACATCAAACTCATCCTGCTCTATGGCCGACCGGAAAGGGTAGAGGCTGCCCGCCTGGAAGCCTTGGGGGGGTACGCCCGGTCGCTAGCGATAGTGGGACTGAAATTCCGTAAGGTTGGTGTCGAGGGCGAACCGCCCAGTTTCACTGCTCAACTGCTGGCCCTGGCCGCTGAACTCAAGGAAGCGGATGATGGTGCCTTTCACGAGGTGCTGTATCGGAACAATGAACGCTACCTCAAAGCCGTGGCCCCGCTGGAATTGCCTCGTGAAGCGCCCTCGCCACTCAAACCGGAGGGGGTGTACTGGATCACAGGGGGCAG
>JAGRBZ010000289.1 GCA_020433805.1 Anaerolineae bacterium | reverse complement strand
TATCTCCGCGTTCGGAATGGGCGATTGCTTCGCTTTGCTCGCAATGACATGCTGAACTTAATTATTTTTCATTTCTTAGGTAGCCCCTTTAAAGCGATTCCTACATATAGAGACGTTTCCCCCATATATTACAACGCACGCCTGTTAAAGTTTCTTCGCCGTGGATCACACGAATTTTCATCTTTTTAATCCGTGCATCTGTGTAATCCGTGGTTGATTTTGAGACAAGGTACAGTGAATCAACTCAAAAAGAAAGAGTTCTAACTACATTCTACGAATAATCAAACCAATTATTTATTTATACCAATTAGAATGACCTCGTAATTAAATGCTTGTTTAGCAATGCCTAGTACTACAACGAGATTTAGACATAAAGCCAGGAAAGAAACCAGGGTTTTCGGTTAACTCAATCAATTTCGTGTTGAGAAAAGCGCACTAAAGCGTATATTTCCACTTCTAAAGTAAAAACCCTGGTTTCTTAGACCGATAAATGCTTGTTTAGGCATGCTTAGTCCATAGGAGGGATTATTTAATCTTTGTGGCAACGGATTGTTCAAGAAATACCCAATGAATTTTTGTGCTATTACTCGTTACTTCAAAAATAAGTCCACCGGCAAATAGGCAACAAAGCCATTGTTGCCTCCGATCAAATCGCTTTAACCATCATACAGCTATGTAACCAGGTTGAAGCCACCAGGTGTCAGTTTTTATCACGTTGGTGTTGATCGGCGCTATTTAACATGAGGTGTAATTCAATCTTAGCGACTCGGGTTATCAACCGAATTTAATCAAAACTTGAGATTGAATTGCCCCTTTAGAAAAGGAACCCGCATGAGTCCAGAAAAATTTACACATCCCGAATTATTAGATACTCTAACGTACAGCACAAATTTGACAATAGATCAACTTATGTTCTGGGTAGGACAGAAAATACATCCAGACAACCCCCTCTACAATGTAGCCTCACTATTCACAATTCCCCAAGCGATTGAGACGGTTCATTTTCAAGCGGCGTTTCAAACCCTAATCAATTCCAGTGATGCCTTGCGTATGCGCATCATCGAAGTCGATGGTGTACCTCAATATCACATTAAACCGCCTGCTTTGTACACATTGCCATTTTTTGATTTCTCTGATGGGCGTACGCCCGAAGCTACGCTGCGAACCTGGGCAAAAGATCGTGCATCACGCAGGTTCGATTTTGCCAACACGCTTTTTGATACAGCCCTTATCAAGCTAGCTCCTCAAAAATTTGTTTGGTATTTCAACCAGCACCATATCATAACGGATGGTATTGGGGCATATGAATTGCCCTTACGTTACCTTTCGGAATTCTACGGGCAGTCTATAGCGGGAACGCTACCAAGCCAGGTTGATATTCCCCAATTTAGGGATTATATTGAGCAGGAGCAGGTGCAGCGCGTTTCACAAGAGTCTCAGCAGGCAAGAGCCTATTGGCAACAAAAGCTCGCTGACTGGCCTCGTTCGCCTACGTTTTATGGTTATACTCCTACGAAACGAGATACATTAACGAAATATATTACCTGTGCATTGGGATCTGAGCGCTGTGAACGATTACGCCGTATTGTCCATGAAGCAGGTATTGTCCACAACAGCCTTAATGCCGCTCTATTTAAAGTTTTTGCTGCTATTTTGTTGACCCACATACATCGATTAGGTGGTGATGAAAAAATCGCCTTAGGCATGCCCTTACACAATCGACGAACACCTGAGGCCAAACAAACGTTGGGTCTCATGATGCAAACGCTGCCTTTACACGTAATCATTTCTCCTGACGATACCTTTATTTCACTGATAAATAAAATCACTGCCAATATGTCCGATACATACCGGCACTCTCCCTATTCGGCACCCCAAATTGGCCAAAGCTACGACGTACTGCTCAATTATCATGTGGCCCACGTCCCTTATTTTCAGGAAAGCCCGGTTACCCATGAATTTATTCATGTAGGGCATGGGCAGAAAAGTTTAACGTTGCAAGTGTGCGATTTTGAACAATCGGGGCAAATGACAGTTCAATTCGCAGCCCATGAGGCTGTTTTTACAGCTGAACAACGCCAACAAATACCACGTCACTATCTCCAATTACTGGATGCCTTTCTGGAAGACCCGCATCAATCGATTCATAAGGCGAACTTACTAACAGCCGAAGAGAAAAGGGAAGTTCTTGTTGAGTGGAACGATACAGCCAGCGATTATCCCAGTGACCAATGTGTTCACCAGTTGTTTGAGGCGCAAGTTAAGAAAACACCTGATGCAGTAGCGTTGGTTTTTGAAGATAAGGAATTGACTTATCAAGCATTAAATGAACAAGCTAATCAGTTTGCTTCTTATTTACAGACATTAGGCGTAGGGCCAGAAGTGATAGTCGGTATTTGTATTGAACGCTCACTAGAAATGGTAGTTGGGTTATTGGCTATACTTAAAGCCGGAGGAGCCTATATTCCGCTTGATCCGGCTTATCCAAAGAACCGATTACAGTTTTTAGTAGAAGACTCTGGGACAAAATTAATCATCACCCAGCAGCATTTAGTTACTATGGTTGAGGCGCTAGGAGCAGACCATAGTATCGCTGTGGATAACTATCAACAGCCGGTGGCATCCGACCAAACGTCTTATACTTTTGACTCAAACGCCGTCACCCCTCGTAATCTTGCTTATGTTATTTACACGTCCGGCTCCACGGGGCAACCCAAGGGGGTAGCTGTGGAGCACCATAGCGTTGTCAATATGATAACCTTTCGTACCCATAAACTACTTAGTCCTGAGATTTTACGGGTCGTTCCTTGTCAAATTTCTATTTCTTTTGATGGTATCGTCAGCCAAGTTTTTGTTCCTTTATCGGTAGGGAGCAAGATCATTTTGTCGAAAGATTCGCTAGCCTGGCATCTGCATCCCCAAGCAAACGAACTGACAAGTACCAATTTGGTACCATCTGCTTTAGAAGCGCTCTTGGACGAATTTGGGCTGCCTCCCTCTATACAGGTTGTAGGAGTAGGTGCCGAACCCATCAATGAAGCACTGATTAATAAAATAAAAGCTTACCCACAAATAAAAAAAATCGTTAATGTTTATGGTCCCACAGAAGCAACCGTCAATTGTACTGCGGCCGTTTTATTTGACGCTTCAGCAAAAATAGAAAACGCCCGCCCAATGGCTGCCGGCCCAGCGCCATTAACGACAGAAGCCCACATAACCATCGGCAAACCCATCAGTAACACCCAAATATATCTACTGGACAAATATCTGCAACCGGTACCCGTAGGTGTTCCCGGTGAACTTCATGTCGGCGGGGTAGGGTTGGCGCGAGGGTACCTCAACCAGCCTAAGTTAACGGCTGAAAAGTTCATACCCAACCCCTTTGGGCCGGGACGCCTTTATAAAACCGGCGATCTGGCCCGCTATCGCCCGGATGGAAACCTTGAGTTTCTAGGCCGTATCGATCATCAAGTTAAAATTCGGGGCTTCCGCATTGAGCTTGGCGAAATTGAGACCACCCTGAGCCAACATACGGCTATAAAAAAATGTGTCGTTATGGCTCATGAAAATGGCTTGGGAGATAAAAGGTTGGTGGCTTATTTTGTCAGTTCTCAGACAGTCACAGTCCGGCAGCTACAGACTTATCTTCAACAGAAATTACCTGACTACATGATCCCCTCGGTTTTTATGCTGTTAGACGAGCTACCGCTCCATGCTAATGGCAAAATTAACCGAGGTGCCTTGCCTGCGCCCGATGCCGACCGATCTGAGTTAGCAGAGAATTTTGTAGCGCCGGAAGGAGCAGTTGAGGTGCTGCTGGCCGAAATGTGGCAGGACGTTCTGAAGATCTCACAAATTGGTCGGCACGACAACTTTGCTGATTTAGGAGGGCATTCGCTATTGACCATGCGGATTGCCTCCCGTCTGCAACAAGAATACGAAATCGATCTACCTCTGCGTTTTCTTTTTGATTATCCAACCATTGCCGAACTTGCCCCCATCGTGATGGCCACGACGAAATCTTTGACTAAAACTGTGGTTGAAAAAAATGGAGCTTTAAATAATGGTCATACAAAAAAGGATACTGTCTTGCCCAAATTGACCATTCCTCGGCGACCACCGGCGGCAGCGTATCCTTTAACATTCGGTCAGGAAGGCATCTACTACGTCGAGCAGTATCAGCCTGATACCGGTGCCTATAACATCCCTGCCGTCTGGCGGCTGCATGGACCGCTTGATTTAACCGCGCTTAGCCAGAGTCTTCAAACCATTGTGCAGCGCCATGAGTCGCTGAGAACATACTTTACCATTGTCGACGGTCGCCCCAAACAGGTTATTCAGCCTGAGATCGAATTTAAGCTTCGAATGGTTGATTTCCGCTCATTCTCTGCTGAGCAGGAAGAAGACATCGTAACCAAATTTATCACGCAAGAAACAGAGCGCCCATTCGATCTCGAGCAAGCCCCTTTACTGCGGGGCACAGTGCTACAGTTGGCAAAGGACAGGTACATCCTTTTGCTGACCCTCCACCACCTTATCGGCGACGGCTGGTCGATAGGCGTTTTGACGCAAGAAATATCGGCAGCTTATGCGGCGTTCAAAGAGGGACAGCGCCCCCAGTTGCCGGACCTGCCGGTTCAATATGCCGACTTTGCGATGTGGCAGCGTGAAGACCAGGATAGCAAACACGATGCCCAAATTGCTTACTGGCATCAACAGATCAAGGATGCTCCCCCATTACTAAACCTACCCCTCGATTTTCCACGGCCAACTATTCAACGCCACGGGGGTGATCTCGTGACGGCTACTTTATCTACCGATGTCACACAAGCGCTCCTCCGTCATAGCCGCGAGGCCGGAGCATCGCTCTTTATGATTTTGACGGCGGGCTTTAAGCTGCTTCTTCAGCGCTACACCTATCGCGATGATATTGTTGTCGGCACCCCGATGGTCAACCGCATTTATAAAGAACTTGAACCGCTCATGGGGTACTTTCTCAATGCTTTGGCTCTTCGCACCGACCTATCAAGCGTTGTAACATTTCAAGAATTACTGGCGCAGGTTCGCCAGGTTACCCTGGATGCTTACGCCAACCAGCAGTTACCGTACGAAAAGTTGGTTCAAACCTTACGATTAGAGCCAAATCTTAGCTACAATCCGCTCTTCCAGGTCTTCCTAAATATGTTCGTACCCGCCGAAAACAGCGATCTCGAACTGTCCGGTATGCGGGTGGAGACCTTTTTAGAGGCTGAAATCGACACGCGCGCCAAGTTTGACATTACGCTCTATATGCGTCACGTGAATAATCATCTTAGACTGCATATGGTTTACAAAACTGATCTTTTCCGTCGTGAACGGATGGCCGAGCTACTTGCACAGTTTACATATCTGATGGAACAAATTGCTAAAAACCCGCGGCTTCCGTTGGCTGACTATTCACTGGTGACATCGACAGCCAAGCATCTGCTACCCGATCCTACCGTATCGCTATCGAAACCTGAGCAGCCTTTTGTGACGGATCTAATTGCCCGCTGGGCCGAGCAGTCGCCGCAGTTGGTTGCCCTCAAACAAGGCCATCAGCAATGGACATACGCTGAACTGATTGAGCAAGCCACGCGGCTAGCTGCAACGTTGATAACGCAAGGCGTAGAACCAGGCGACGTGGTTGCCGTTTATGCTCCCCGTAGCATGCCATTTATTGCTGCGATGCTTGGCACGTGGTTGAGCGGAGGCGTTATCGTTCTCATCGATCCGAATCTGCCGCAGGCACGCAAGCATCTTGTGCTTAGAGAAGCCGAGGTTAAGCACGTAATCTATGTCGCCGACAACTACGCCGACGATACGTGGCTGACCGAACAATCAGAGACCCTCAACATTCTTACCTTCGAGAAAGATAGTGTCGATTTTTCTCTAGAGGGTAATAACGTCGCAACAACACTGCCGGCTGTCGGATGCGACGCACCCGCCTATATCTTTTTCACTTCCGGCACAACAGGAACACCCAAAGCTATCTTGGGAACGCATCAAGGGTTGAGCCATTTCCTTTGTTGGCAAGGCCATACATTTGATATCAAACCCGGTGATCGCGCAGCCCAGTTGACGGGGCCTTCATTTGATGTCATTCTGCGCGATATTTTTACACCGTTGACCCACGGAGCCACGCTCTGTTTGCCAGACAGGCCGGATCACCTTGATTTTACGGCCCTGCTCGATTGGCTGGCCCAAGAGCGCATCACACTACTCCATACTGTTCCCACATTGGCCTATATGTGGCTTCAACATGCCCCGGCGGGCCTCACGCTTCCCGATATAAGATGGACCTTCTTTGCCGGCGAGCCATTAACCGACACATTGGTCAAGCAGTGGCAAACGCTTTGCCCAGCAACGACGCTGATCAACCTTTATGGGCCAACGGAAACCACGATGGCAAAATGTTATTATCAAGTTCCCACCCAACCGGCGGTCGGCGTACAGCCTATCGGGGTACCACTACCCCAGACACAAGTGCTGATCCTCGCTGCTAATGGACGTTTATGCAGCATCAGCGAGGTCGGTGAGATTGTAATCCGTACCCCATTTCGGACTCAAGGCTACCTTAACGCTAACCAGGAAGATCGACAGCGTTTCAGGCCCAATCCTTTTGGCGACGCCGAACATGATCGCCTCTACTATACGGGGGATTTAGGACGTTACCGTCCGGATGGCACATTGGAAATTTTGGGTCGGCTGGATGACCAAATCAAAATCCGGGGTGTGCGTATCGAGCCGAATGAAATTGCAGTGACGCTGGCTCAACATCCCGAAATCAAAAGCTGCTTTGTGATGGCCACCCAAGATGAACAGGAGCAACCCTATTTGGCGGCCTATATCGTCCCCGATAGCGCCTCATCATTACCATCACCAGCAACTTTACACCATTACTTAAACCAAAAACTCCCTGCCGCAATGGTTCCGGCAGCGTTTATAACGATGGATAGCTTGCCGCTTACGCCTAACGGCAAAATTGATCGGCGTAAACTACCTCGGCCCAACCGGATCGAACCGATCCAGTCGCCTGACTTTGTTGCTCCCAAAGGTCCTGTTGAAGAGATACTGGCCGAGGTATGGCAAGAAGTATTAGGAGTAGACAAGATTGGTATCCATGATAATTTCTTTCAATTAGGAGGTCATTCGTTGTTGGCCGTGCAGATTGTTTCACGCCTGCATCAAGATTACGAGATAGAATTGGCCCTGCGATTTTTGTTTGAATATCCCACAATTGCTCAACTTGCTCCCGTAGTTGAAGATATACTTTTGAGCGAACTTGATACGGAAAAAGAGGAATTTAACGCATGACGATAGAAATGACAACCCCCATATCTAAGTTAACCACGACTGAGAAAAAGGCCTATCTAAAGCAGCGGTTAAAAAAGAAAAAAACATCAACTACAAACCCGTCTTCCACTATTCCGCCTCGCTCTCAACAAGAATCGATTCCACTCTCTTTTGTGCAAGAAGGTATCTGGTATCTGGAACAGCTCCAGCCCGATAAGGCGACCTATAATATACTGTTTGCCTGGTACTTATATGGCCCGCTCAACGAAACAGCGTTAGAGAATGCCTTTAACGTTCTTATCCAGCGGCACGAAACATTACGAACAAGTTTTCAGATAATCAACGACCAACCGGCGCAGGTCATTGCGCCTGAATTAAGTCTATCCATACGCACCGTTGATCTGCAGCATCTTGAAAACAAGAATCAAGAAAAACAGGCTCGGCAACTTATAGAAGAGGAAGGATATGAACCTTTCGACCTTACCCAAGCCCCGCTTCTGCGGGTAACACTCTTTCAATTAGCCGCAGAAAAATATATTTTTATGCTGACGATGCATCATATCATCAGCGATGCCTGGTCAATAAACATCCTTACCCAAGAATTATCCGCGTTGTACGCTTCATTTATCAACCAACAGCCAGACGCAAACTTGCCCAAACTCCCCATTCAATATGCTGATTTTGCCGTCTGGCAGCGTGAGCAGCTACAGAATGAGACGCTGGAAAAATATACAGCCTACTGGCGCGAACAGTTAGCCGGAGCGCCGCCGCTATTAGAACTACCCACCGATTATGTGCGCCCCGCCAACCAAAGCTACAAGGGTGACAAAGTAACCTGTAAACTACCGGCGGATCTTGTGCAATCACTTGAACAGTTAAGTATTCAAGAGAACGCTTCTCTGTTCATGACAATGCTGACGGCTTTCAATCTATTACTCTACCGCCACAGCGGCCAAGACGATATTGTGGTCGGCACACCGATGATTAACCGCCGCTATATCGAAACGGAAAATCTTATGGGTTACTTCCTCAACAACCTGGCACTACGGACGCAAATCCCCAATACCGGCAGCTTTACCGAACTGCTTGCCACAGTCCGTAAAACAACCTTGGAAGCTTACAGTCATCAAGAATTACCGTTTGAAAAACTGGTTCAAGAGCTTCAACCCCAACGCGATCTCAGCTACGCACCGATCTTTCAAGTGTTCTTCAATATGTTTACGACTATCCATAATAACAACCGTTCATTTGCTAATTTAGAGGTCGAACCATTCATTCGCCACGAGGTTGAGGTCGGTTCAAAATTTGATATAACGCTCTATGTTCGCAAACAGGGCGATGACATCTACCTGAACCTCGTTTACAAAACGTCCTTATTCCGCCGCCAGCGGATGGCAGCCATGCTGGCTCAATATATTCAACTGCTCCAACAAATTACCCAACAGCCAAACTGCCCTATCGCCGAATTGTCATTGACGACGGCTGAAACGCAACATCTCCTGCCCGATCCGTCCGCCCCTCTGGACGATACCTGGCACGACGCGGTGCACAGCCAATTTGCGCGGATGGTGCACCAGCAGCCCCAAAAACTTGCCATCGTCGATCCGCAAGAAACATGGACCTACCAGGAGTTAGAGCAGCGCAGCAACCAACTGGCTCATTACCTCATTGCCCAAGGTATTCAACCCGGCGATGTGGTGGCCGTCTATGGTCATCGCAGCGCCTCGCTAATTTGGGCCTGGCTAGGCATATTAAAAGCGGGCGGGGCTTTGGTAAATTTGGATCCGGCTTATCCAATCGACCGCCTACTACATTACCTCACCTGGTCGCAAGCCAAGGGGGTTGTTCAGCTCGAAGCTGCCGGGCCACTTCCCGATGACGTTGCCAAAGTAACTAAATCATTACCATGTCATATAAGGCTGCCCAATCTCAGTTCGGCCCACGACTTCGATACGCTGGCCGACTATTTAACAACCGATCCGGGCATCCCCATCGGCCCCGATGATACGGCCTCAATCACGTTCACCTCAGGTTCAACCGGACAACCCAAAGGCGTGCGGGGGCGTCACGGTCCTCTATCTCACTTTCTGCCGTGGCAAACCGAGGCCTTCACCCTTACATCCAACGACCGCTTTAGCATGCTGTCCGGCCTGGCTCATGATCCTCTTCAACGCGATATCTTCACGGCACTCTGGGTGGGGGCCACAATATACATTCCCGATCCCGATCGAGTCGGTACTCCCGGTTATCTGGCCGGTTGGATGCAGCAATATAAAATCACCTTCGCCCACATGACGCCGCCGATGGGCCAGATTCTTACCGAAACAGCACACGCTTTTGCTACCCTGCCGACTCTGCGCTACGCTTTTTTTGTTGGCGATAAACTGACTCGTCAAGATGTCTCACAATTGCAGCAACTGGCCCCTAAGGTGACCTGTATCAACTCCTACGGCTCAACCGAAACGCAACGCGCCGTGGGCTACCATTGCATCCCCCCTACAAAAGAGAACAACACCCTTCCTGATCACGGCAAAGCCGTCTATCCTCTGGGTAAAGGTATGCCGGACGCGCAGTTGCTTGTGCTCAATGCCAATCAGCAGCTAGCCGGTATTGGCGAAGTTGGTGAAATCTATCTGCGCAGCCCGCATCTGGCCGGCGGCTACGTTGGCGATGAACTTTTAACCCAGGCCCGATTTATTACCAACCCCTTTACAAACCTGGACCACGACCGCCTCTATCGCACCGGCGACTTAGGACGTTATCGGCCCGACGGTCTGGTCGAGTTCGCCGGTCGAGCTGACCGACAGATAAAAATTCGCGGCTTTCGGGTTGAACCGGGCGAGATAGAGCATACCCTAGCTCAGCACCCTCATATTAAACAGGCTATCGTCATTGCGCGTGATGATATTCCAGGCGGCTATGGCTTGGTTGCCTACGTCGTAACCGAGGCTCGCCAGGCCATTTCACCGGAAGAGCTACGCACGTTTCTCAAGGGTCACTTTCCCGACCACATGGTGCCCATCGCCTATGTCCAGCTCGATACCATGCCACTTACGCCCAATGGAAAGATTAACTACCGCGCCCTGCCGTCGCCCACTGTGTCTGATATAAAATCGGTCGATACCTTTGTTGAACCCCGCAATCCGGTCGAACAGCAGCTTATCCACATATGGGAACAATTACTGCAAAGATCCCCGATAAGCATCACCGATAACTTTTTTGAGTTGGGCGGACACTCGTTATTAGCCATCCGCCTGTTTACCCAAATCGAGCAAGAATTCGGCAAAAAATTACCGCTTACGTATCTTTTTCAATCGCCCACTGTAGCCGAACTCGCTAAAATCGTCGCGCAAAACCAAGTCGTTACCGATCAAA
>JAGRBZ010000288.1 GCA_020433805.1 Anaerolineae bacterium | reverse complement strand
CGCGTAAAGGTTTGGCCGATACAGCTTTGAGAACAGCCGACGCCGGTTATCTGACCCGACGCCTGGTTGATGTATCGCAAGATGTTATTGTAAATTCTCACGACTGTGGTACCAATACAGGTCTTACCGTAAACGAAGGTCAGGGAGCAATTCTGGGCGAAAGCTTTAGGGATCGCGCTGTTGGCCGGGTAACGCTTGACGATGTTGTTGATCCGCAAACGGGCGAGATTATTCTTGAAAGAGATGATCTTATCGACAAAAATGCCTTTGACGATGTCGAAAAAGCGGGTGTTAAAGAATTACGTGTGCGTTCACCGCTGCATTGCGATTTGGAGCAAGGTATCTGTGCTTTGTGTTACGGAAGTGATATGGGCCAAGGTGGCCTGGTTAAAATTGGTGCCGCCGTTGGTATCGTTGCAGCCCAGTCGATTGGTGAGCCGGGTACGCAGTTAACCCTGCGAACGTTCCATACCGGTGGTGTTGCCGGCGTGTCCGATATCACCCACGGTCTGCCTCGTATTCAGGAACTTTTCGAGGCCCGTAACCCCAAAGGGGAAGCGATCATCTCTGATCTTGATGGTCGGGTTCAACTGATCAATCGTGATGACGGCAGTCGGGTTCTCAAAATAATCGCTTCTGAAATACGCCGCGAAGATTATGATATTCCGGAAGGATGGAATATCCTTGTCGAAGATGGCGATGAAGTAGCGGCCAAGGCCAAGTTGGCTAAAGGTAGTGATCAAGAAATTACAGCCGAGAATGGCGGTAAAGTTCAGCGAGAAGGCAATAAAATTATTGTTCGCTGGGAATTTGTTCAAGAAGAAGAGTATGATATTGAGTCAGCGGCTCGATTACGCGTAGGCAATGACGATCAAGTTGTGGTCGGTGAACAGCTTACGGAAGGTTCGCTCAACCCCAACCGCATCTTACAAGTGCTCGGTCGCGAAGCGGCTCAGGTTTACTTGCTTGAGGAAGTGCAGAAAGTATACCGGTCACAGGGTGTACCTATCCACGATAAGCACATCGAAATTATTGTGCGCCAGATGACCAACAAAGTACGCCTGGTCACTAACGGCGATAGTGATTACCTGCCCGGTGAACTGCTCGATTATCAGAAGTTCCAGGCTATGAACCAGACGCTTATTGAAAACGGTAAACGACCTGCTTCCGGACGACCCATTCTGTTGGGTATTACCAAAGCGGCACTCAATACCGAAAGCTTCTTGTCGGCCTCGTCCTTCCAGCACACCATCAATGTGTTGGCTCAAGCCGCTATTGAAGGTAAACGTGATGACCTGTTCGGTTTGAAAGAAAATGTTATTTTGGGTAAACTTATCCCAGCCGGAACCGGTTATCATCACTATCATGCAGTTGAGGGTGAGACGGTTGAAGACGAAGTGAATGGAAATATCGACGATGAATACGCGGTACTCACCACTGATCTTGAGGAGGTCGGCGAATTATCGGGTGAAAATGGATCCGGTGAAAGCGCTATGGGCGAAAACGGTGTTGGTGAAGCAACCGGCCCTGCCCTCGACGACCTAACGTCTCTATCATAAATGAGTCTGCTGAAATCTCTCACAGAAAGGGGGTGATTCCATGAGCGTATCACTACGATCAGGCGAAAGCCAAGAGTCTTTGCTTAAGCGCTTTCGAAAAGAGATCATTAAAGCTCGCATTTTGAGCACATATCGCAAAAAACGATGGTTTGTTTCTAAAGGAGAGCAACGCCGTATCGCCAAACAGCGGGCAATCCGCAAGGCCCGGCGCAAAATGCTTCGTCGAAACAATTCCTAGTTTTTGGTGGTATAGATAGTTACCGTTAGAAAAGAGGGTGATGTCATCACCCTCTTTTTGTTATTTAAACTATTGCTAATTTTTGGTTATAACAATTCAGTGTTAAAATCCCTGAGCAGGCTACGAGGCTTGCCGGTATATTGCCACCATTCGAGGATGATAAAGACGCAACCATTAAGGACCCATTCCCATTAATCGACCAACTACCCCCTAAAATACCCGATGGGTACTAGATTATATCCACTTCAAACTCACATAACAACGATAAATCTGTTCTCGATTCTGTCGTCACTTATGGATAGGCACAAACTCAAATTCTAAGCGGCTTCGCGTTACTTGAAGGCCGTTTGACTTGAGAAGTTGTTCGTTAAGTTATTGTGTTTAACATATCGACACTGCTTGCTTTATTTGGTGATCATTTTGCCAGGTGATGTTGCTACGGCGATATTGTTAACAAGAGAGTAAGCCATTTTGGTGATGATTAGCGAGAGGAGAGGTTCATAATGTGGGCAACAGTAAATGGGTATTCTATTAATCTCAACAAGGTAAATGCTCTGTCCGTATATTCTAAGTATGGTGAATATGCGCATAATCACGATAAGATTTGTCACTATCTCCATATTTTACTTGATGGAGGTGAACTTGATGTAGAGTTTGAAACGGAAGAACAGTGCCATGCAGAGGCCAACAAAATCAAGGTGGAAGTTGGTAAAATTTCTGCGGAAAAGTAATAAATGCACTAACTGTTTTTGTATCTATCATCAAGAACTGTTTTGTACACTGGCGCGTTTAACGTTGGTATCGCATCGTTTGTGATGCTTGTTGATCTAGACTAAGAACTATTATTAATGCTAACATCACCAATGGCTCTCTCCAAGCTACCGAACGGCTAGCTTTATCAGCTGTATCAGTAGAGCCAATTTTCAAGGAGCCAGCATCCTCAGATGCGGCTCCATTCGGCATCTAAGGATGCCTCACTCCTCAAATTTTGATCTACTGAGTATAGATAATTAAACTGGACAGGAGTAATACAGAAAAAAGACAGAGTGTTGAATTTCCTTTAATCATACCGTCTTCCTATTGGTGGATTTTATCCATTATGGCCTGCTGCTGCTGTCCCCGGTTTCGGGTTTTATTTGCTTTCACCGTGTTGTGTTCTACCGTGTGAGACAAAGATAGCTGCAAATTTTGACCGCCTCTCACAGATAAGAATTCGTGTAACTTTGACCAAATTGCAGCAATCCGGTAAAATCCAAGCGTGATTTTTCAAGAAGTCGATGGTAAATGCTGCTTCGGCTTTTCTATGTGAGCGTATGCTCAAACTGCACAAATACAGCACATAAATTGTATTACCCCCATTGTATATTCCATTACAGTAAAAGGAGCCACATAAATGAGTACCATGTCGCTAGAAGAACTGTGCGTAAATACGATCCGTACACTGGCCATCGATGGGGTCCAGAAGGCAAACTCGGGCCACCCCGGCATGCCAATGGGCATGGCTGATGCTGCCTATGTACTTTGGACACAATTTCTCCGACACAACCCTAAGAACCCCGATTGGTTCAACCGCGATCGCTTTATCCTATCGGCAGGTCATGGTTCGATGCTGCTTTACAGCTTGCTGCATCTAACCGGATATGATCTGCCACTGGAAGAACTTAAACAATTTCGCCAGTGGAACAGTTTAACGCCTGGTCACCCTGAGTATGGATTGACCCCCGGCGTCGAAACTACGACAGGCCCGTTAGGTCAAGGTTTCGCCAATGGCGTCGGCATGGCCATCGCCGAAGCTTTTATGGCAGCCTCCTTTAATCGGGATGGGCATAAAATAGTTGACCACTACACCTACGCTATTGTCAGCGACGGCGACCTGATGGAAGGCGTCTCGCAAGAGGCCGCGTCGATGGCCGGCCATATGAAACTGGGCAAGATTATCTATCTCTACGATGATAACCACATCAGTATCGACGGTAGTACCGAATTGGCCTTTACCGAAGATCGAATGCAACGGTTCGAAGCGTATGGTTGGCATACCCAGCAAATCGATGGCCACGATCGGCTAGCCGTGGCCGAGGCCATCAAAACGGCCCAAGCCGTTACCGATAGGCCGTCAATTATTGCCTGCCGTACCACCATCGGCTTCGGTAGCCCAAATAAAGCCAATTCTGCAGGCGTACACGGTTCGCCTTTGGGACAAGACGAAGTTAAGCTGACCAAAGCGGCGTACGGCTGGAATTATGCAGAAGACTTTTACATTCCGGATGAAGCGCTGGCTCACTTCCGCCAGGCGGTTGATAAGGGTGCTGAACTGGAAAGTGAATGGAAAAAGTTGCAAGCTGATTACGGAAAGGCTTTCCCGCAAGAAGCGCAAGTTTTCCACGATGCACTTTCGGGCGAACTGCCTGACGGCTGGGACGATGCCTTACCAATTTTTCCTGCCGATGAAAAAGGGATGGCCACCCGCGCCGCTTCCGGTAAAACGCTCAACGCCATCGCCCCGGTCTTGCCGACTCTCATCGGCGGCTCGGCTGACCTGGCACCCAGTAACAACACGATGCTAAAAGATTACGGCGTTTTTGATAGTAGCAACTATGCCGGACGCAACTTCCACTTTGGAGTTCGAGAGCACGCGATGGTTGGAGCGCTCAACGGAATGGCGCTGCACGGCGGGGTCATTCCCTACGGCGGTACCTTCCTTATCTTCTCCGACTATTGTCGGCCTTCTATTCGACTGGCCGGACTGTCGCACATTCCCGTCACCTTAGTCTTTACCCATGACAGTATCGGTCTGGGTGAGGATGGTCCTACCCACCAACCCGTGGAGCATTTGGCGGCGCTACGAGCTATACCGAATGTAACGGTTATTCGTCCGGCTGATGCGAACGAAACGGCCCAGGCCTGGAAAGTAGCGTTAGAAAAACGAGATGGCCCTGTTGTGCTGGCACTAACCCGACAAAATTTACCGGTATATGATCGCAGCCATATGGGCGATGCCGCGAACCTGAGCAAAGGGGCGTATGTTTTACTCGATACCGACCGCATTTACCCCGATGTTTTGTTGATTGCCACCGGTTCAGAAGTTCAGCTTGCCGTTGAAGCGCACGCCAAACTCGCCGAGCAGGGTATCGGAGCGCACGTCGTTAGCATGCCGAGCTGGGAACTGTTTGAAGAGCAGCCGGATGAATACAAAGAATTTGTTCTGCCGTCATCGGTCAAGGCTCGGGTGGCAATAGAAACCGGTATTTCGATGGGCTGGCAAAAGTATGTTGGTCCTCAGGGTACGGTTCTAGGTGTCGATCGATTTGGGGCCTCCGCGCCTTATCAAGAAATTTATGAGCATTTCGGTTTTACCAGCGATAATGTGGTGCTGCGTGCTCTGGAAACCATCGACAAATCGAAAAAGTAGCGGCCTAATAGGGTGCTGACTCTAACGGTCGGTGTCAGATATTGTTGTTCTATCGCCGCCTAAGCAGCGGGGTGGGATGCCCCGCTGCATCTTTACATCTTTGAAGCCATGAATATCGAAATACTCAAGAAAAAAGCCGCCGAGAAGGCGGTTGAACACGTGCAGAGCGGCATGGTGTTGGGGCTGGGAACCGGCTCGACTACCCGTTACGCTATCATAAAAGTTGGCGAACTGTGGCAGGCCGGCGATTTAACGGACATTGTTGCCGTGCCCACATCTGAAAAGACAGCAGAGTTGGCGCAGTCTTACGGCATCCCCCTGACCACCCTAGACCAAAACCCCAAGCTTGATCTGGCTATCGACGGCGCAGATGAGGTTGATCCGGCCCTTAATCTTATCAAAGGGCATGGTGGGGCCTTGTTGCGCGAAAAGATGGTCGAATCGGCAGCCGAACAATTTATCGTGGTGGTCGACAACAGCAAACTTGTGTCGAAACTGGGTACGAACTTCTCTTTGCCCATCGAAGTGGTAAAGTTTGGTTGGAAGGCCCACATTGCGTGGTTGGAAAGCTTTGGCTATCGTCCTGAAATTCGCGGGGGCGAACACGATCCCTTCATCAGCGATAACGATAACTATATTATCCACTGCGCTTTCCCCAACGGGATCGATGATCCGGCGGCTTTAGCCGACACGCTGATAAACCGGCCCGGTGTGGTAGAACATGGTTTGTTTTTGAATATGGCCAGTCAGGTCATCGTGGCTGAAGCTGATGGCCTGAAAACTTTAGATCGAACCTGACTGACCTAAAAATCCTTCTAATTCTGACGGAGTTTTTTATACCCCCACTAGCATCAGTATAGACCCAATACCCTCAGCCACCGCTGTAGCAACCCTTTTGGTTCCGGTTTCGGCGATGTCTCAACGACTTTCGTTGGTCGAGTCGAATCCGGATAAAGCGTGTGCTTGAGGACCTGGATGGAGTTAGGCTGATCGGACTGCATAAAAACAATCCCCCGCTCGAAAATCTGAGCGCGATAGGTGACATCCTTATAATGCAGTGGGAACTCCGCTGATAGATACTGTCCCAGGCTTTTGGTCTGGGCATATTTGTATAGGGCGGCTGTGCGATCAACCGGAATTAAATAATCACCGGCAGCGGCCAGCAAAGCGGCTTGCAGATTTTCGGCGCTGTTCACCCGCTCGGCAGGCTCAACCGCTTGCGGGCCGGTAGTTGATGGTGGGCCAGGTAGTGGTGCTAATTCCGGCGGAGCGGATGCCGGCTCAGGCGGCGGGGGGGTGGCCGCAGCCGCAGGCATAGGCGCAGTTGCGAGAACGGGTTGCGGTTGGCCGAGTATTTTTTGGAAAACCAGGAAGAAGGCGGTGCGATCCCCCGGCGCTCCCGGTTCGCCTAACCCTACATTAGTTAAGGTGTCGGAAGGGAGATTGTCGTGAGCCATGCTAACTCGATATGTCCCTAAGGCACCGGTCATCATATAGTTGCCCAAATAATGATCGATAGCGCCTTTTGTCGGCGCTCGATCAATAGCATCTCCCCGGTCGGCTTGGAAGAAAGCGCCTTCGATGGGCCGGCCCGTTTCATCCAAGGCTTTTAAGTAAATATAGCCTCGATTTTGCGCCTCTTGCTTATTGGCCCAACGCACCTGAACTAAACGCCAATGCGGTCGAGACGGATCGGCTGTCGGCACGACTTGAACCGCCGGAGTTAGATTGTCTAAACGCGGGTCAAGTTTGCGCTCCGGTAGATCCGGGCGCGGCTCAGGGGTGGGAACCGGCTCAGGCTCCGGCTTAATTTCGGGTTCAGGCTCCGGTTCGGGCGTGGGCGTAGGCGTGGGTTCGGGTTCAGGAGTAGGGGTCGGTTCTGGCTCAGGTTTAGGTTCGGGCGTAGGAATGGGTTCGGGTGGCAGCACCGTATCCTCGACAACTTTTTGAAAGGTCAAAAAGAAAGAGGTCGGCACAAAGTTGCGAGGCGAGATTTCATTGCCCATCCCGACATTAATCAACCTATCGGACGGTAAGCCATCTTGGGCCATGCTTACTTTGTAGGTTCCCAGCAGACCGGTCATCAAGATATTGCCCCAGTGATGATCGATAGGGCCTTTGGTTTGCGCTTTGTCGATGGCATCGCCCCGGTCGGCTTGAAAGGTGACGTTTTCGAGCGGTTGGCCGGTCTCGTCTAAAGCCTTGACATAGATATAGGCACGCCCTTGCGCCTCGCGCTCATCGGCCCAGCGGGCAGCAACCAGCCGCCAGTGTGATTGGGACGGCTGCGCCACCGGATCGAGCACCACCTGCGGCTCCAGATATTTGAAGCGATCATCAAAGTCACGATCCGTAACATCCGGGCCGGTGTAGAAGTTGCGCATGCCTTCGGGGACCGGGCCATCCTGACGGACGCGGCCTGGCCGGTCATTTAGTTTTGTTACGGTCGGCAAAACGCCGGACGTACCAAACTGCTTATCAAAATGATGGGTAAACCAGGGGCCTTGATTTTCAAACCCTTCGCTGAAGACGCCCATCCGCCGACAGGCGATGAGCCAGGGCATAGAGGCAAAGTAACTTTCCGGCGCTTGCTCTTCTATGTAGCGAAACATGTCGTCCGTCAAACGCGCGGTCCATTCCGGCGTGGGCTTGGGGTAGCGCGGATCGTCGCCATAAGTGGTGCCGGCCCGCTGGCCGACGTTGTAACCGCCTTCGGTGGTAAAGATGGGGATGGAGTGCCCCACAGCGTCATTAACGAGGGCATCGAAATATTCAAAGGCGCGAAAACAGGTGGAGTCTTCCATAATGTTGGCATTGGGTTGAACCAGCCGTTGGCGGTGCCTGTTGACGGTTTGGTAATCCATTTCCCAGGCCCACAAACCACCACGCGCTTCCCACTCTTCGTAGGTGAGCGGCTCGCCTTGGGTGTTGATGGCATCGTTGGGGTAATCGAGAGGCCGACCCAGGCAGTAGTTGTGGATAGCCAAAGCACAGTTGCCGTCGAGTAGGTCACGTCGCCCGCGCTCGACAATCATCTTGAAGGGATTGCCCCGACCGCCGGGGCCAAATGCGGGAAAAAGAAGGTAGCCGCCCACCTCGCGCAGCATATCGGCTTCGATGATAAAGTTGTCGACCACGATATCGAGCCAGTTGGGCGGACGCTTTCGGTCTTTCCATTCCAGGGCTAAATCCGGCTCGTTGTTGGTTTCAAAATAGACCGCACCCAGTTCGGCATAGCGCTTTGTGGTGTCTGTTTCGCGTGAAGTAATCCGTCCGGGATTGGGTTCTTCGCGATAATAGCGCACGACCGGCATAATCTTGAGGTCGACCAGCCGTTTAACCAAGCCCATAGCCGAGCCACCGCCGTCATCGAGCAGCTTGACCCATTTGATATTCATGGCCTGAAGCTGCTCTTTCCAAAAGCTCCAATTATCCTGCCCCCAGGCATATTGGCTGGGGCTCCAGTGAACACCGCGTCCATTGTCTTGGGGCGGGCGGGGGAAATGCTCAAGCATAGAAGTATCCTCTCTTCTCTGGCATAATCGGTCACGTTTTTGATGATTTCGACACTCAATTATAACATAAGATTGGGTGATAGTGAAAGGGTGTTTAACATATTATTGTCAAAATACTTTGACAATCTTCATCGGCTAAACTACCATTTACCAAGTAAGGATTATGTTAGCGAGAAGGATACAATTATGTTTGAACCCGGTCAGGTTGCGGCCCCGGCTATTCAGGGGTTTAACCTTTTGGTGGGGATTATTATTTTGGTGGCCGGCCGCCGCCTGTTTTGGTTGGTGGTTGGCGCTGCCGGATTTTTGACGGGTTTGGGACTGGCCTTTAATTACTTAAATATCGAGTCGACAGCAGTACTGCTGCTCATCGGGCTGGTGGCCGGTATCATCGGCATTGTCGTGGCGCTCTTTTTGCAGAAGGTGGCTATCATCATTGCCGGCTTTTTTATGGGCGGTTACTTTGCGGTGGGGTTATTTGATGCCGTCGCCGCCAACCCTGCGGAGTGGCAATGGCTGATCTATATTGTCGGCGGAATTGTGGGCGCAATTCTCGTTTCAACCTTGTTTGAATATGCGCTCATTGTTCTCTCGGCGGTGATTGGCGCTTCGCTGATTACCGAGGGGCTGAACCTTTCTTCATCAATCACGGCGATAGTGTGGCTCGTGTTGGTTGTTGTTGGCCTTGTCATTCAAGCCAGAACATCATCCCCATCGAAAAAATAAACGACCCTTTGACCCCTTAAAAATAGCAGTTAGCGGTTAGCCGATAGCAGGTAGCAGAAGTTTTTCATTGTCGCTGTCGTCTCAATCGAGACCGTCACACTCCCCATTGGACGGGGTCGAGGACAAACTTCATTTTTACCCTATAAAAAGATTTCCTGCTTAGAAAATGAGAGTGAGTCGCTAGCCGCCCATAAAGCGGCGGTATTGGCCTTGATAATACAACAGCGGATTAGCCGGCTCTTGTTGAGCATACAGATCGAAAACCGCAGCCGTAATTATCCAGTGATCACCGCCGTCTAAGAATTTGTCGATTTTACAGGCTAATGCCCCAATGGTGTCCTGCAAACGACCGCTATTATGCCACGGTTTGAACGAAAAGGGTGGTGGGTCGGCCCCGTCGGGCCAAATGCCGGCAAAGAAGTTGGAAAGCTGCTCTTGATCCTCGTTGAGAATGTTCATCGAAAATTCTCCCGATTTTTGAAGAATATCCGCCATTACAGCATTTTTTTGAACACACACTAAAATCAAAAGCGGATCGAGCGAGACCGAGGTTATCGCATTGGCGGTCATACCGTGGATTTTTCCTTCCAACTCGGCGGCCACCACCGTTACCCCGGTGGCAAATAGTCCCATAACGTCACGGTAAGCGCGAGGGCTAACGGGCGTCATTTGCTTGCTATTAGACATGGTACTCCTTGGTGATAATTAAGGTGGATGGTTCCGGCAAAGCTCCGGGTTTAACCAACTTTGTAGAACAACGCTTGTAAATCGAGACGGCTTCATTGTAACACACGAGTCAAATTTAAGCCGATAGCGTAGAGTCATTGTGGGGCTTTTAAGAACGGGGCGGCAAATCAACACTTGCTGAAACGTTGGCGTTAGAAGATGATCGACAGGCTGATTCGAGACGTCGGAAGGCCAAGATTCCTTCTGCAAAGCCCTTCCCGAATGCCGGAAGGCCAAGATTCCTTCTGCAAAGCCCTTCCTGAATGCCGGAAGGACTTTTTTCTTTCTGCAAAGCCCTTTCCGAATGCCGGAACTACTTTTTTCGAAGAATCACGACCTTCCCAAGCCCCAACAAATCACCACTTTCAAAACCCAAATACCCTCTCAACAATCAGTCTCCAGTCTCCAATGTCCAACGTATGTATTCCCACGCGGAGCGCGGGAACGAATCACTTTCAAAACCCAAATACCCTCTCAACAATCAGTCTCCAGTCTCCAATGTCCAACGTATGTATTCCCACGCGGAG
>JAGRBZ010000287.1 GCA_020433805.1 Anaerolineae bacterium | reverse complement strand
GAGCCGTTTTTGGCGCAAAATTGATCGAATTGACCGAAAACCCTGGTTTCTTTCCCACGCTTATGTCAAAATCTCGTTGTAGTACTAGATTGGGTTGATAATTGACCAGACAATGAGCGCAGGCTGACAAAAAGTAATGAATATAACGTATATCTCTACCTCGCGTATTCCCAGTGAGAAGGCAAATACATTTCAGGTTATCCAAATGTGTGATGCTTTGGTGTCAATCGGCAATAGCCTGATTTTATTACACCCACACCGGGTAAACACACCTTCAATGATGCATGTGAGCGATATTCATACATATTATAGTATACGTAATGATTTTCAAATAGTGAGTTTGCCGTCAATCGATTTTCTCTGGTCAGCACAGCGCAGGTTATCTTGGCTGCCGTTTGTACTCCGGTTATTACAAAATCGTCTCTTTTTTCCGCTGATGATAAACTCTTACTCCTATTCGGTGGAAGCTTATCTAAAACATCAAGCCGCTGAAGTACTGTATTTACGAGATTTGAGTTTAGTTATTTATCTGATGCGAAAACTACCGGCCTTAATCCCGCATATTATTTACGAAGCTCACAAATTTCCAAGTTCTGAACGCGAGGTTAACTGGCTGCCAAATCTGAAAAAAATTCGAGGGGTAGTTACCCTTACCGATTCTTTGAGAGAATTATTTTGTCAGAAAGGTGTTCCCGTCGACAAAATTGTGACTGTTCCGGATGGAGTCGATCTATACCGTTTTGAGAATATGCCGGATCAGTTGAAGGCTCGCCAGGCGTTAGGCTTACCGGCTCAGAGGAAGATTATCAGTTATACCGGCCATCTCTATGCATGGAAGGGGGCGGATACATTGGTAGCAGCCGCTCATTTTCTAAGTGATGAGTACTTAATCTGCTTAGTGGGCGGCACACCTGAGGATGTAGCTCAAATGCGCCGTTTCGTTACCGAACAGAACCTGACAGAAAAAGTTAGGGTCATTGGGCATATCCCACCAACTAATATCCCCGCTTATTTAGCGGCGTCAGATATATTGGTTTTGCCAAATTCCGGCAAACAGGCCATCAGTCGCTACTATACTTCGCCTTTGAAGTTATTTGAATACATGGCAGCCCGGCGTCCTATGGTTGCGTCTGATCTCCCTGCTATTAGAGAAATTTTGAATGAGACGAATGCTGTTTTTTTTAGACCGGATCAACCTTATGATTTGGCCCAACAAATTCAGTGGGTTGTAGATCATCCAAGTGAGTCTGAAAGTTTGGCTGATCAAGCTCGAACAGATGTGGAGATGTACACATGGCACAATAGAGCCAAACGTATAATCGAGTTTGCTTCAAGCCCTGGAGGCGTATGAAAAAGTTTTTAAGGTTTGTTATACATTTTCCCTTCTCTAAGTTCTACGTCGAAGTTGAGGCATAATGCGTTCTGATGTTGAAAGAAAATTTTTGGTACAAGCGGATCAATACCAGTTTCCCTATCATTATCTCCCCGATTTAGACCATACCGGGGCGGTATCGACCTATAAGAATCTTAGTTGGGGGCTGGATTATATAACCTATATGCATTTTATTTCCCATTTAATTAAAAACTCGCTAAAACCTCAATCTCTGTTAGATGTGGGCTGCGGTGATGGACGCTTGTTACACATGCTGCAAAATGATGTGCCCAAATTAGTCGGCGTTGATTTAGTTAAACAGGCAGTCTTGTTTGCGAAAGCGTTTAATCCTTCAGCCCGAATTTATCTATGTGACGTATCTCAAGTCCCCGGCCAATTTGATCTGGCGGCATTAGTGGAGGTTATGGAACATATTCCGGATGATGCTTACCCTGAATTTATCAACAAGGTGGCGAATAGACTCAATTCAAACGGTAAATTATTAGTATCGGTGCCAACGACAAACCTTCCGCTTAACAAAAAGCATTACAGGCATTACGAATTATCGTTATTGCAAGAGCAGCTTAGCTCTGCCTTTCAAATCGAAAAATATTGGTATCTCACTAAAAATGGGCGCTTTTACAATTTACTTCGATGGTTACTACAACCGACAGTTGCCGTTATCCAACCATCGTCATGGCGTAGAATAGTATGGCAGTTGCATCAAAAATATAGCTATATGGCATCTGCCGACAATGGTCGGCACCTTGTAGCTCTGGCAAGATTGCACTAATCGATGAATAATCTTTTATCAAGGCTGGGCGATGCACTGCGCTTTGATTTCAGATACTTTGTTGTCGGCAGCGGCTGGCTTACCTTCGCTATTGGGATTGGCTATGCAATGGGGCTGCTAAGGTCAATTGCATTCGCTCGATTGGCTCCCTCAGAAGTGTATGGTCAGTACTCATTTGTACTGGCAGCGGTAGGCATGCTTTCCGTTGTAACGCTGTCCGGTATTAGTACTGCTCTAACGCAGGCTGTAGCCCGGGGGATGCATGGTAGTTTTTTTGAAGCTGTAAAAATCAGAGCGCTCTGGGGCAGCTTGGGTAGTATCGTTGTAATTATATTTGGCATAGGCTATGCTTATTATCAAACAGAGATAAAGTTTCTTTGGGCTTTTGCAGCCGTAGCGTTGTTTATTCCTTTTATCAGTTGTACGGACCTTATCACCGCTTATTATCAAGGGCGTAAACGGTTTGACATTGTTAGTTGGCTAAATAGTGGTACCGTAATTTTAATCACAGTCGGATTGACGATAGCGTTATGGGTTCACCTTGATTTTGTCTGGCTACTAGCAATTAACAGTATTGCTACGCTTTTAGTTCCGCTGCTGCTCTATCGTTCAGTGGCGAACCAGGCCCGCAATTCTCCTGTCGACCCTGAAATATTTTCATATGGCTGGTCGCTATCGGTGGCAAATGCTATTGGCACAATTGCGTTTTATCTTGATAGTGTCCTGCTGGGCTTTTTCTCGAGCTTTAGTGCCGTAGCAATCTATCGCATCGCTGCTGTTCTGCCAGAAAATTCGAAAATATTCTTCAAAATCATGACCTCGCTCTTGATGCCTAAGTTGGCTGAAACTTCTGATAGAAAATTCTATGATACGAACAATCGTAATAGAATGTTTATATTATTGGGCTTAAATATCGGTGCTGTCTTAATTGCAATGATGATAATTCCCTATATCATTCTCATTTTGTATGGTCAAGCGTATTCTCAGTCGGCGATTTACGCTCAAGGGATGTTTTTATCGATGGGACTTAGCGCCGTAGATGCCGTTTCGCTCGCTGTTTTACAAGCCAAGAAAAGAGCGGATATTATCTTCCGCGCTAATTTGTTATATGGCATATTGCAAATCTCCAGTTTAATTATCTTAATACCACGAATAGGTATTGGGGGTATTGTGATTAGCTATATCATCTCGCGCTGGGGTATTGGATTGTACCGCTGGCGAGTAGTTCGTAATTTGTGATTTCGGATGCGAAACAAGTAATACTTAGTAAAAAGGCATACATCAATGCAACTGGTTTTAGACGCCGATTACGGCTTTACGAAAAATGTTAAAAATTCTGAAGATTTACCTGTATGGGATCAATTTCGTCTCAACAAAATCGGTGAGATATTTACAACGTGTTCTAAAATCATTGATTTCGGTAGCTCTTCGCGCAGTTTAACGACGTTGTTTGAAGCCGAGTTGGCCCACAAATTATGTGTATCGCTAGATATTAACTCTGTCTATCGACCAAATATTACCGCTGACATATGTGATCTGCCGCTAGAAACTGACTCTATTGATGGTATCATCTGCGCAGCTATATTAGAGCACGTTTATAACCCGTTTGCAGCCGTATCAGAACTTTACCGAATTCTAAGGCCGGGCGGCAAGCTATTCATTTATGTGCCTTGGATGTATCAATACCATGGGAATAACCAATATAATGATTTTTACCGCTACTCTCGTGACGGCCTGCGTTATATGCTGCGCGATTTTTCAAATGTGGAATTGTGCCCACTTCGAGGGCGTTTAGAAACGTCTCTCAACTTCATACCTCGGTTAGGGAAACATTCAAGGTTTATAAAATATTTTGGGACGCTTATTCGGAAGTTTGATGACTATGGGGATAAGCACACATCCGGCTTTAACGTTTATGCCGTCAAATAAACGTATTCTCTTTGTAGCCCCTAATTTAGGAGGTGGCGGTGCAGAACGAGCGTTGGTTAACATTATCAATCATCTGGACCGAACCCGTTTTGAACCACATCTGGCTCTATTTCAAAAAGAGGGTGTGTTTCTAACAAGCTTAGCAAACGATGTTCCTCTATATGAACTCCAGCCAACGGATTATGGCGTTTTACATAGAAACTGGACACGTATACGTGCCATTAATACCTTGTATCAAAAGATTCGACCCGCCTTAATTATGAGTGTTCTTTGGCAAGTCAATAGCGTCATACTTATGGCTGATAAGCTCTATAGCTTCAAATGCCCTGTTCTTATCAATGAGCAAAATGCACCGGCCTCTAGCCGGGGTACTGATAGCCGTCGTAAACAGACCCGGCAATTTACACGATGGCTCTATCAACAAGCTGATCATATTGTTGTGATTTCAAAGGGTATTGCCACCGAACTTGCTCACGAAGGAATTGCCTCAAGCAAAATAACGGTTATTAATAATCCTCTCGACCTCACTACACTCTCGGAAAACATTACCGAAGAAAGGTCATCTTTACAAAAAAGGTTGACATTAGTAGCTGTCGGGCGGTTGGCCAAGCAAAAAAATTACCCTTTGTTGTTAGAAACAGTTGCTAAATTGCATCAACGGTATCCTTTGCATTTGTGGATTTTGGGTGAAGGGCCAGAAAAAGCCCGATTAACCCATCTTGTTGAGGTATTAGGATTACAAGAAGTAGTTTCATTTTTAGGATTTCAAGACAATCCGTGGAGTTATATTAAACAAGCTGATATATTTGTATTATCGTCGGATTATGAAGGGTTTGGTAATGTAGTTATCGAAGCTCTGGCTGTTGGTACTCCTGTTATAGCAACCGATTGTCCGTATGGTCCAAATGAGATTTTGGTCGGGGGTCAATATGGTATTCTCGTTCCGCCTGGAGATGCAAGTGCAATGGCAACCGCCATTCAGTCGCTGTTTGATGATCACGCTAAACGCAAAAAGTTTCAAAAAATGGGATCCATTAGGGCTAAAGATTTTTCGGTAGATAAAATTGTGCCTCAGTATGAAAATCTATTTTTAGAGTTAATTAACAATTGAAAATGTCCAAATCTGACAAAAAGATACCTATTCCCATAATGCACTTCATCACCGAACTCTCCACCGGTGGGGCTCAAATGGCGCTATTTCGCCTCCTTCAGCGCATAAATCGTGGTCAGTTTTCGCCGCTTGTCGCCTGTTTATATAATGGTGACGGAGCCGTAGCCGAAAAAATTCGCGACCTGGATATCCCTGTGATCGATCTTGGAATGAAAACCAAATTACAGTGGGGTGCATTTTGGCGATTATATAAGCTGCTGCGTCGAACCCGACCAACTATTCTTCATAATTGGCTGTTTCATGCTAACCTGCCCGGCCGCTTGGTGGGGCGATGTGCCGGCGTTCCAACCATCATTTGCTCAGAACGAACAATGGCTATGGAGAGCGAATGGCGTTATCGCCTCAACCGTTGGACAATTGGCTTGGTCGATCATGTTGTGGCGGTTTCAGCCAATGTTCGTGATTTTAGCATTGCGCATATTGGGTTACCTGCCGAAAAGGTAACCATCATCTACAATGGCTTGCCTGGCCCAACGCAATCCGTTCCTTCGCGTCAGCAAGTTCGGCAGAAGCTTAATCTCCCGGAGGATGCATGTGTGATCGGTGCCGTTAGCCGATTAGATCCGGTTAAAGGCATCGATGTTTTACTTCAGGCGATGGTCTCTCTTGAGGATGTTCTGTTAGTTGTCGTTGGCGATGGACCAGAGCGCGATTATCTTCAAAAGGTGGCAAACGATTTAAACGTAACGATGCGCGTACATTGGATGGGGTATCAAGCAAATGTAAATGCCATACTCCCCGCTTTTGATATATTTGTACAACCTTCTCTGCACGAAGGCCTGCCCAACACGGTGTTAGAAGCTATGGCGGCTCGATTGCCGGTTGTAGCCACAGCGGTTGGCGGCACCCCCGAACTGGTTGACCACGGCAAAACGGGTTTGCTTGTCCCATCCCAAGATGTGGCAGCCCTATCCGGAGCTATTGTCTCTCTAAAGAATAATCCTAAATGGGGTTTGCAAATGGGGCAGGCGGGTTTTGATCGTATTCAACAGCATTTTACGGTCGAGAAAATGGTACATAACTACGAAACGTTGTACCATCAACTTGTCTCACAAAAATCTGGAGTACATGCATGACAAAATACCTCGTAACCGGTGGGGCCGGCTTCATCGGTTCTAACATTGTGGCAGAATTGCTGCACCAAAATCAAACCGTCCGCGTTCTTGACAATTTTAGCACCGGGCGTGCTATCAACCTGGCCAACGTGCTGGCCGATATAGAGTTGATTGAAGGCGATCTGCGCGACCTCGATACCTGTCGTCGGGCCGTCGCGGGTGTCGATTACGTGCTGCATCAAGCGGCTATTCCCTCGGTGCCGCGCAGCGTTGATAACCCTTTGGCGACCAACGATGTCGCTGTAAAAGGAACGCTGAATATGCTGATTGCCGCTCGTGATGCCGATGTAAAACGATTCGTGTATGCCTCATCTTCATCCGTATATGGCGACTCTCCGCAGTTGCCCAAACAGGAATCAATGGCTTTACTACCAAAATCTCCCTATGCCGTGGCGAAATTATCGGGCGAATATTACACGCGAATTTTTGCCAATGTATACGGCTTAGAGACCGTGTGTTTGCGCTATTTCAACGTCTTCGGCCCGCGTCAGGATCCGGCGTCGCCCTATTCGGCGGTTATCCCCCTTTTTATAAAGTCCCTGCTTGCCGGTCAATCCCCTACAATATATGGAGATGGACGCCAATCGCGCGATTTTACCTATGTCAGCAACAATGTTGAAGCGAATTTGCTGGCTACTACGGCTCCAAATGTTTCAGGCCAGGTTTTTAACATCGCTTGTGGTAACCGATTTTCCTTACTTGATTTGGTCAATACCCTTAACGACATCATAGGAACTCGCATCAAACCCACCTTCAATATGGCTCGCTCGGCTGATGTGAAACATTCGATGGCGGATATACGTTTAGCGCAAGATTGTCTAGGCTACCAAGTGAAGGTCAACTTCAAAGAGGGTTTAACCAAAACCATAGCCTGGTATAAAGAAGAACATGACTAATTCCCAACTATTGACAGGGCAGTGGCAAAAGTTCAAAGCCTTTGTTGTCGCACTATTTTCTGTTCTACAGCCGCGCTCAAATCGTCTAGATGAAGTCAGCGATCACCAGCCCGTCAAAGTACTCCATATTATCACCCGTCTAATTATCGGTGGAGCGCAGGAAACCGCGATGCTCATTGCTGATTATATTGATGATAAAGTTTGGGCCGTTGATGTGCTTTCCGGTCCTCAAACCGGATCAGAGGGAAGCCTTATCGAAGAGGTACGTCGGCGGGGTGTTCCACTGATAATCGAGCCAAACCTGGTCCGAGAAGTTCATCCCTTAAAAGATTTTATTGCCCTTGTTCGTTTAACCCAACATATCCGGCAAAATCACTATACCATCGTGCATACGCATAGCTCGAAGGCGGGTATTCTGGGGCGTTGGGCAGCCTGGCTGGCCGGAACGCCTCTTATTGTTCACACGGTCCATGGGTGGGCACACCACGAGCAGCAGCACCCGCTGGTACGGGGTATCTATATTTTGCTCGAAAAGCTGACGCTGCCAATTACGTCACAGCTTATTGTCGTTTCACCACGGAATATTGAAAAGGGCGTAAAGGATAGAATTGGTCAGCCTGAAAACTATGTCGTAATCCGCAGTGGCATCGAGTTGGATCGCTTTGGGCGTCCTCAAGTACCGCCTACGCAGATGCGCATGGCTTTGAGCATCCCCATCGATGCGCCGGTCGTCGGCACGGTTACACGTTTATCGGATCAAAAAGCGCCGCTTGATTTTGTGCAAGCGGCCGGCATCATTGCACAAGAAGTGCCGGAGGCCTGGTTCGTAATGGTTGGGGATGGCCCGCTACGCTCTGAAGTTGAAACGCTTGTCGAAAAATTAGATTTGGCCGACCGATTGATTTTGACCGGTCTAAGACGCGATGTACCTGAACTTATGGCTACGTTTGATCTATTTGTGCTCTCTTCGTTATGGGAAGGTCTGCCGCGTGTCTTGCCGCAAGCGATGGCTACCGGCCTGCCCATTGTTGCTACGGCTGTCGATGGGAACGCCGAAGCCGTAATGGACGGAGTCAATGGTCGTCTTGTGCCGCCGGGTAAGCCTCAACAATTAGCCCAGACCATTATTGAGCTTTTACGCAATCCAAGCCTGATGACGTCTATGGGGCAGGCCGGACGGGAGATGGTTGATGAATTTGGAGCGCAGAGGATGGTGGAGCAGTTGGCCGAACTATACAAGCAGTTGTTACATAAAAAAGTATCTGATAAATATCCTCATCAGTTTTCATCGAACGGGTAAAAAACGTGACTAATGCTGCCCATATTTTTTATAATCAACTAGAAGTAGAGGTGTTGGAGGCCCGAAATCGTTTAGGCGCAACGCACTCGGCTTACCTGGAAAAATACTATTCGAAACTATTGAATAGCAAATTGAGGGCATTTTATCGCTATAATTGGGTACGTCGAACCGGGCCTATGCAGCAGTTGATCCTAAGCCTACCGCGTCGCGATACACCCTGGCGCCTTCTTGATGCCGGCTGTGGATTGGGAACCGAGTCTATTTTTTGGAGTACGCTGCGAGATGATGTAGAAGTTGTGGGTGTTGATGTTTCAACTGAGCGTCTGGAAACGGCCCAGGCTCGGCTTGAGACTTATCAGAAAAGGGTAGGAAAAACACTAAACGTTTGTTTTGTTGAGGAAAACATTTTTACTATCTTAGATAGCCAGCAGTTTGATTTGGTGTGGACAATGGAAGCCATTTCACATATCGATCCGGCTGAGAGCTTTATGCAACACGTATTTAACAATTTTAGCCCCCATGGCCACCTTGTGATTTCAGATAGCCATATCCTTAACCCGGCAATGGCTTGGCGTATTTATAAAATGCGCCAACATGGTGTGGTCGAACGCACGCAAAAAGCGACAACCACCGGTGAGGTAATTCCCTATGCTCAGGAGAGGCTTTTTCGTGTCAATCAGCTTGTTAAAATATTAAAAGAGATTGGTTTTCATTCCGTGGAATCGCAGCTAAGTATCTTTTTCCCGGCCCATATTGCCTTATATAAAAATACGTTTTCGTTCTGTAAGCGGCTCGAACGGTTGCTTAATCGATTTCCGGGAATTCGAAATTTGGGGGGTATTTATACGGTGACAGCCGAGAAATGACTCTTGCCTTTGCCGGGGCATCACGGTAAGATTAAGTAGTTGTGACCGAAATATTCTCATGCTTGACCCAAGGTTAAATCTTATGCAAACAAAACTTTCAACCTTTTGTAGTAAAGTTATCGAAGCCGGCTGGTTGGCCGCAATCGTAACGGTTCCACTTTTCTTTAATATTTATTCGGCCCGCACGTTTGAACCGGATAAAATTACGATGTTGCGAGCTATTGTCAGCATTATGATTTTAGCCTGGCTGGTAATGGTGGTAGAACAAGGGTTTGGCACAACAGAGAATGACTCTACCTCTTTTTCAGACCGCTTCCGGGCTTGGCTGAAGTTGCCGCTCGTTTTACCTACTCTCCTATTAGTTATTATTTATATTATTAGCACCATCTTTTCTATCTCCCCTCAGGTCAGTTTGTGGGGATCCTATCAGCGTTTGCAAGGCAGTTATTCAATGCTGTCTTACATTGTTGTTTTTGCCCTCATGGCCGGACAGATTCGCACCCAAGAACAGGTTGATAGGCTGGTCAATTTGGTTATCATTACCAGTATTCCTATTGGTCTCTATGGTATTATCCAACGCTATGGTCTCGATCCCTTGCCCTGGGCCGGTGATGTTACCCGGCGGGTGGCGGCTAATATGGGGAACGCCATTTTCGTAGCCTCTTATTTAATTATGGCTGTCCCCTTGACAGTCACTCGTCTTATCCGCTCGATGGCGGCCATCATTAAAGATGAAACATCTTCGTGGGGGCATACGATATTGGCCGCTGTCTATATTTTTGCACTCGCTATCCAGGTCATTACGGTTCTCTTTAGCCAAAGCCGTGGCCCCATGTTGGGTGTGATGGGGGCCTCGTTTGTGATGGGGTTGCTGCTGCTCTTAATCCCTCGTCAGTATTCTGACAATACAAGCCGTCTATCTATTAAAGAAGTCACTTTAGCAATCGGGTTTATCGTTCCACTGGCTCTAGTGAGTGGTTTGACCACCGGCCTGGGATATGCCCTAAGCCTGGGGCTGCAGAGTCTCCTGGCATCGTTGAACTACCAAATTGAAGGGGTTTCTTTTGCCGGAGCAGCTTTGGGCGCTTTGCTAGGGTTTTTTGGCTTCTATGCCTATATGATATCGACCCAAAAAGGATGGCGCTGGCTCTGGTTGAACTGGTTGAGTATCGGTGTGCTGGCTATTGGCTTTGTTCTTGCTTTAAATATTCGCGGCACTTCATTCGATCCCTTCCTGGAACCTATTCGAGAACTCCCATATTTCAGCCGTCTAGCGCAAGTAACCGAAAC
>JAGRBZ010000286.1 GCA_020433805.1 Anaerolineae bacterium | reverse complement strand
GAATAGAAACGCTCTCTATGCGCGTCTCACTCGCTTTTTTGAATAGAAACCGCCTCTATGTGCGCTTAAATAAGGTATTAGGCTAACTAATTTTTAGTTTTCTTCTTATTTATTTCTGTTTAATTTAGTGTAACTTAAAAGAAACCAAAAAAGGAGGATTACACCACTTATGCAACGCCCTAAACAATGGGGAACGCCTGTTACTTCTGAAAACCAATTACCGGATTCCGAAGAGAAGTCACATCGGTATGTCTTTTTCTGGTCTTTTATTTATATTATTGCGATGATTTTTTTATTTATCGGAGTTGTTACATTTGTAACGGGTTTATAACGTAAACGGCGACTTATATATCTTCTAAGAGACTAACTTTCTTCTCACATACTTTTTACATCAGTTTTAGTCGCTCTAGATAAACTGTATTTAATCAGTTTTTTACAAATGAGAGGATAATAGTATGTCTAAGCTAAAGCTGACCGTTTTTTTTCTACTTGTACTTATTGCTATTATTGTGGGTTTTTGGCTACCTGGATTTCTATCCCCAATTTGAAATTTCGACATCGATACCACCTGATTAACTTGTCCTCTCATTTTATAAATTAAGAAGTCCACAGTTCTCTTCAGACAATGTCTGCCAGAGGCTGTGGACTTCTTTCTCTCAAATACGATCGGACGCTTTGGTCTGCTTTACTCGTCCGTCAACATATCGATAGGAAACCACTCGGCTTCAGGGGTAACGGTTTCCTCCAACTCTGGGCCGGTATCTTGCCAAGAAGGTTCGTTTTCTAAGGTGATCAAGGGTTTAACGCTCATATCACGGTCGCACTCAATTTGGCACGAAAGCCGCACCTCGCCAAATAAATCGCGATTTGTCAGCCGTTCGTACTCTGCTTTGGTCATGACATCCGGTTCGCCTTCGACAAATTCCACGCGGCACGTGGTGCATTTAGCGTAACCGCCGCAGCGATGGCCAATATTAACGCCGGCATCCTCAATAGCTTGTGCGAGCCGTTTTCCAACAGGTACCTCTACAGTTTTTTCGTCAATCGTTAATTTGGGCATGATTTCTCCTAGAAAAATAGATTTAATTAGTACTTACGCAGTTGCGTGTATGTAGCAAGGTGACAGTCACTTCGATGCAACAATCGAGCTATGTAGGTTAACTGGACGCTCATTTTCCTTGAATAAGTGACTGTCACCTTTTGGACTCGTACCTCATATTAATGTCTTTGATTAAGCATTGTGGGGGATTCCCCACCAGCGAGCGTATATCTTCGCCAGTTTGTCGAGTTCGGCGATATCAACCCACTCCGTTTCTCGGTGTGCCTGTTCAATTGAACCCGGCCCGAGTACCACACATTCATACGGTTTGCCGCTGTGGGCCCAGGCATTGGTGGCATACGGCTCGATAGTCGGCGTTTGGCCCGACCACTCGGCTAATTGTCGTAACCAGTCCGTATCCGGCGATTGGTAAAACGGCTCAACGCTGCCCAAGACCTTCGTTGCGACCGGCAGCGGGCAGCTTTGTTCGGCTAGAGCCTGAATCCGTGCCGTGATCTCGGCCACATCGTCGCCGGGTATCGACCGCCAACCGGCGTACACGCTGCACGAGTCGGGTACTACGTTCGACCCCGTCCCCCCGTGGATGATCGTCACCGTCATCGTCGATGTTCCCAACTCAGGGTGGGGCGGCAGCGCCTGGATGCGTTCATCCTCGGCTTCAAGCGCTAATATCAAACGGGCTGCGGCGGTGACAGCAGTTCGACCGAGATGCGGCGTTGGACGAATGGCTGGCCTGGCCGCTAACGGTGAACTCAAAACGAATCCCCCCCTTGTGACCGTAAACCGGGCAGCACAAGGTTGGCTCGGCAATGATAAGTTGGCTGAGTGGAATGTTCTGTTTCTGAAGCCAGCGGGCAAAAATAGGCGCACTCTGCGCCCCGTTTTCTTCATCGGCCGTGGCGGCGACAACGATGTTAGCCTGCGGCGTCACGCCCTGCTCATGCATCGACTCAAGCAGCGCTAAAATAACGCCCAGCGATGCTTTGGTATCAACCGCCCCGCGTCCATAAACCCGACCATCGGCAATGCGACCGCTAAACCGGTCTTCATCCATCTGTTCAACGCCCACGGTATCGGTATGCACGTCGATGGCAATCCAGCGGTCGCGCTGGCCGCTCCACACTCCGTAAACGTTAGGCCGGTTAGGGTGCACGTTCTCCGTATACACCTTCGCCCCAAACTGTTGAAACCAGTTGACCAACTGCGCCGCGATAGCCGCTTCGCCGGGCGGGCCGGAATGAGGGCCGACCTGCGTCGGATTGACGCTGGGTATTTGAACCAATTTGCTGAGCCATTCCGCATAGCGATTAGAGGATGTCATGAGTCTCCAAGGTGAGGTGGAATTGTTTCTTAAAGTGTAATGCGCTCGCAAAAAAAGTCAAAATAAATTGCCGCAAGCAAGATTGGTTCAGTTTGCGCCATTGGCTTCACAATGCAACTTACATGGGTAGATTACTTTGCCGATAAAATGACGCTGATAAGGAAACTGAATCAATCTACCAACCAGAGCTGACAGCTTTTTGTCTAGAATTTTACGATAACCATAACTTTTGCACGAAATTTGACGTCACGTGAAAGAATTTATCGAAAAGCTGTCAGCTCTTTAGCCTGGGGCTTGACACCATTCTCGGCCAACGTTAAAATTTTAGACGATGATAACCACACGATCACCTCTCGTTTCCATTCGTAACGTGCGCAAGCGCTTTGGCCGTAAAGAAGCCGTCACCGATGTTAGTTTCGATGTTCTGCCCGGCGAGGTCTTTGGCTTGCTGGGGCCGAACGGGGCCGGTAAAACCACCACCATCCGCATGGTGCTTGATATCTTCAAGCCCGATGCCGGGTCCATCGAGGTTTTGGGCGGGGCCATGACCCAGGCCCGCAAAGATCGCACCGGCTACATGCCCGAAGAGCGCGGCCTGTATCCCCATATGCGCGTACTCGACTGCCTGGTTTATCTGGGGAAACTCAAAGGGCTAACCGGACAGGAGGCGCGTCGGCGAGCCGAAGCTTTTCTCGACCGCCTGGAGCTGGCCGACCATCATCGCCAGAAGATCGAAACGCTCAGCCGGGGCATGACCCAGAAAGTGCAGGTTATCGCCGCCGTTTTGCACCAGCCCGATTTGCTGATCATCGACGAACCGTTTGCCAACCTCGATCCGGTCAACGCCCACCTCGTTCGCGAGATCATTATCGAGCTGCGCGACCAGGGCAAAGCCGTTATAATGACCAGCCACCAGCTTAATTTGGTTGAAACCCTCTGCGACCGCATCGCCCTCATCCATCATGGGCGCGTGGTGTTACAAGGGCCGGTGGCCGAGGTCCGTCGCCGCTTTGCCCGCAACGTGCTGCATCTCAGCGGCAGCGGGCAGCTCGATCAACTCCCCGGCGTCGCCCACATCGAGCGCCGTACCGCCGCCGATTGGTACCTCACCCTGCTGCCCGACGCCGACCCGCAAACTATTCTACGGGCTGTGGTCAGCAGCGGCCACTTTGTTGTCGATAAGTTTGATATAGCCCTGCCCTCGCTCGACGAGATCTTTGTGCAGATCGTCCGTGACAAAACCGGCGTGAGCGCGGACTTAGCCTTGAACCAACCCAACGGCGTCGCGCCAGAGCCGCTGCCATCCTCTCCGCTTGATAATTAGCCCGCGTTTTGCTGTTACCGCCACAAAGTTGCGTCCTTCGCTTCAATAGTAGCGCTGCACACAACCGTGGGGAAGAAAAATTAGACAGAATTAACAAGATTTACTGAATTATGCTAGGGTCTGTTGACACTTTGGCTGTTCATGTCATTTCGACGAGCGTGCGAGGAGAAATCCCCTACGAGGACCAGTTACAAGCGAGGTTGTAGGGGATTTCTCGCTCCTTCGTCGGTCGAAATGACAGTAGCCGGTAGCGTTTAGTGGGGCTACCCTGTCGATTATCGTGTCAAGCTTCCGCCGTTCTCACGCCTGCACGCTTTCATGGTGTTGCTACCCGCTTCGATAGGCTACTTCAACACGATGGGCAAATACGCCTGCGATTCAACCGTCGACACGCCGGGAATGACCATCAATGTTAGCGAGTTGGCCGGGAAGGTGCTGCTAAAACTCGCGGCGCTAACCGGCTGATTAGCCTGCTGCACGATGGCGTTGAGGTTAGCGCCGCTGTAGCGATAAACCTGGGCCGGGCCGGATGGCGTGAAACCGGCCAAAGAAACATTGCCCGTCAAACTGCCCCCCGTTTTGTTGATGATAATAAGCGTCACAGCCTTGTCGCTGCTGCGTTGCGCGGCGTAAATGGCCAGTTGGCTTTGGTCGGCGCTGCTGGCGCTGATGCTGACATCGCCAAACTGACCGCCGCTGCCGTTGTAATTGCGGTAGAGACGAAAGGCATACGCGCCCGGTAGCGTCTCGAAATGGTCGTAGCCCAGATCGCTGTCGGGATAGTTCCACAGCGCGGCAAAATCAAGCCCTTCGCGCCCAAAGATACCCAAAATATCGGCCTGAGCGAGTGCGCCGTTGATCGCTTCCAGCCCGCCCCAGTTATATTCAGTTAGGGCCAATTTTGTACCGGGGTAAAATGTATCGACCCAACCCTGCATGCGCGGGATGAGCCGCACCTGCCGCCACTCGGCGGGTTGATCATTGCCGCCGATCCAGCTTTCGTCGGTGTAGGTGGGGTCCCACAGCGCCCGTGTCGAGCGCAGCCGCAGCGCCTGCTTGCTCGCGTTGCCGGCGGTCGATAAATCGACGCCATTTTGGGGGTAAAAATGGTAATCCAGATAATCCAGCAGGCGCACATTGTGGCTTTGCTCATACTGAGCCATCTGTTGGAGATACCATTCCACCTGGTAGCGATTGCCATGGGTGGCGTAGTCGGGAAAATAGGTGTAGCCGTTGAGCGCTGCCTCTTGCAGGTCGTAAGCCGAGTACCAGTAGCCCGACCAGCCAAACGAGGCGTAGCCAAAAATCTGGGCGGTCGGGTCGGCCCCCTTAATTGCCGCGCCGTAGGTCAGTGAGCGGCTGCCGAGTTCATCATAATCGAGCGGATCGGGGTGGGCATCGCGATGAGTCTCGTGCCACAGCTCCGGCTCGTTGTCGAGCGCGTAAAACTTAACCCCGCCAGCGTTGGCCGCGCCGTGTGTTGCTACCAGATGCTGCACCCAGTTGGCGGCAAAGGTGGTGTTGGCGGCCTGGCTGGTATCCAGCGGCTCACCGGCCAGGATCGTGCTGCCTTGCACCCCGTTGCCGCAGTTGGGATAGCCGCTTTCATTATCAACATCATTCTGCGCCCCATATTTCGAGACCTTGAAACCGCAGGTGTTGGGGTCGCCGTCTTTGGCAACGTAGCCGATAGTCGGCACCGTCACCAGCGAGTCGCTGCCGGTTAGTTCATTTTGGTTGATCCAGGCGTCGGCGGTTTGGTTGATATTGGTATACGGATCGTAGTGGGTATTATTATGGAAGAACCAGTCGGAACCGTGGTTCATAAAGTTGTTTTGCCAGTTGTAACGGGTGGTGTGATTGCCGCCCCAGCGCCGTACCGGCAAATCGATCTCATCGGCAAAGGCCTGCTTGGCAAAATTGAGGCCGTAGATGTAGGGGCTAATCGCTTGTCGGTTGGCGGCGGCATTGACGGTGAGGTTAATTGTCGCTACCGCCGCCGGCTCGCCCGCAACCAGCCCCTCCGCCGCAACAACCGAGCTTCGCGCCAGCGCCCCAAAGCTGTAAAGAGCCAAAATAATACCCATCGTCACCATGATGATGGGTGTAAAACTTTGACGAGTCATTCTTTTATCTCCCTATATACGTTTGTATCAATTGGAGTAACCTGAGGCGTTGCGACTCCTTAATAGATATTTCTGATTCTCCCAGATTTCGTGGTTAGCGATGACCGCCCCGCGATGAATCTCCGGGCTATCCAACAGCGCCCCATCAATGGGGCTTTTTGGAAACCGGATTGATCCGGTGCTGTTCACTAGCTCTGCGATTCATCGCGGAGCGGACGTGGTTGGGCCATTCTGGCCGATTTATGGTACCCTATTGGGCTTATAGACATAAATAAACCAGCAATATCATTTATGCCCGGGTGAAAATGGCCGGAATCTCATGATGTCATCCCCAAATCACAGAAAATATTAGAATTAGGAAGTTTGGCAACCTATTCGCCGGACAATTCCGAGCGGTCCGTTAGTGGTTCAACCCCAGCCCGGCCTCGCGGGCTTTGACGATGGCCTCGCTGCGGTCGGTGACGTGCAGCTTGCTGAAGATGATGGAAACCAGATTACGCACCGTTTTGGGGCTAAGGGCCAGCCGTTCGGCGATGGCGCTGTTGGTTAAGCCCTGCGCGACCAGGACCAATATCTCGCGCTCGCGGTTGGTCAAATCGGGAAAGGGGAGGGCGGTTGGCGGCGGCGCTTGAGCAAAGTGGCGAGCCAGCCGTTCGGCAATGGCCGGGCTGAAAATGGCCTCACCGTTGGCCGCGGCGCGGATGGCCCGCAGTGTTTCCTCGCCCTCGGCCCCTTTGAGAATGTAACCCCGCGCCCCGGCGCTGAGTGCGGCAAAGACCGTGTCATCTTCAAACATGGTGATGATCAAAATGGCGATGGTCGGTTGGCGCTGTACGATGAGGCGCGTAGCTTCGATGCCGTTCATATCGGGCATGTTGATGTCCATCAAAATAAGATCGGGTTGCAAACTGTCGGCCAGGCTGATGGCTTCCGCGCCGCTGGCTGCTTCGCCGACAACCTCGGTGTCGGGTTCGGCGGCAAGGAGGGTACGCAACCCAAAGCGGAAAACCGGATGGTCATCGGCAATAATAATCTGAATAGTCATACTATTCTCCTGAAAGCGGCAGGCGGATGGCTATTTCGGCCCCGCCGCTGGAAGAATTGATCAAGGTAAATTGTCCGCCCACCTCTTCGGCCCGTTCGCGCATGGAGTTGAGGCCCACGCCATAGTGATAATCCGCCGGAAAACCACGGCCATCGTCGCCAATGGTCAGCTCCAGGTGATGATTTTGGGCGGCGATGCCAACCCGGCACCGTTGGGCCTGCGCGTGACGGGCAACATTGGTGAGCGCCTCCTGCACAATGCGGTAAACGGCCACCTCAACCGCCGCCGGTAACGGTGGTAGGGGGTCGGGCGAGATGGTGAAGCGAATAACCGGCCCGTTCTGCGCAAACTGCTTGCTGCTTTCGCGCAGCGCCATCACTAGCCCCAGCTCATCCAGGGCCGGTGGCCGCAAATTGTAGACCAACCGCCGAATATCATGGATGGCCGTTTGCGATTGGCGCTTGAGATGCTGCAAAAGTTCCCGCACCTGGGCCGGATCACGCTCTAAAAGTTTGGTTATGGCATCGATGGTTAGCATTTGGCTGGCTAACTGCGGCCCCAAACCATCGTGCAGATCGCGGCGCAGGCGGCGGCGCTCTTCTTCACGGGCGGTAACTAATTGCTGCCGCGATTCCTGCAAGGCGGCGGCTAACTGCAACGTGTGGGCCGCGGCGGCGGTTTGGCGGGCGATGTTGGTTAGCAGCAGATGATCGGCGGCGTTGAAATTTTCGCCCGGTGCGCGCGGCGCAACCAACAGGTGGCCGATAATGTCACCCTGGTAGGTGAGCGGAAACCGGCTAATTTCCGGCCCGGCCTGCCCGATCTCGGCATACGGTGTCGCTGTGCCGTCATTTTGCAGGGTGATGGCTACGTACGGCAGCTTTAATGCCTGGGCGATGGTGTGGGCCAGCCCCGGCAGCAGCGCCTCCGTCTCCGGATCAGACTCCAAGCGAGCGCCGACCTGGCTCAGTACCGCTACCGGCTCATTACGCTGGCCGTACATCAGCCGATTTACGCCGCGTTGAAGCCACTCGCGCAGCGGTTGAAACAACACCGCCACCACGCCGGCTGCTGCCAGTGAGATAAGCTGATGATCCTCCACCCGAAAGACAGCACTGAGATAACCGACCACGAAAATATAGAGGCTGACAACGCATGCCGTTAGCGCCCCATAGACCAGGGCGCGGTTGATAAGGATGTCGATATCAAACAGCCGGTAGCGCAGAATAGCCACGCCAAAGCCCAGCGCCATGACCACCAGCATCAGCGGAAACCAGATTGCTTCCAGCCACGGCGGAAACGGAAACGGCAGCCAGCCCAGGCCGCTCAGGTTGATCGGTATAAAACCCAGGACCAGCACCAGCAACCCGCCCACGGCCCAGCGCATCTGCGCCCGGCTAACGGGATCGCGCACGGTAAACAAGGCGTGGCCGATAGCCACCAGGCTGAGTAACGCCATCACCAGCACCGCTATCCAGCCGACAGGGGCAATCGGCCCAAACAGCACGATCAGCAGCGGCACCGCACTGTACAGCCCGATGATCACCGGGCGTGGATGTCGCTGCACAAAGGGTTTAGGTTGGGGAAAGAGCAGCGTCAGCAGCAAAAGACTGGGGAACATAACCGTCGCAAAGATCCAGTTCGAGAAAAAAGTGGCAATGGTTAAGATACCCGGCGTCACCATTTCGGGCAGACCCCAATCGACCATCACCGCACTGATACTATTGACGAATAGACAGTTGGTGAATAACAGCAGCGCCCGCGCCGCACCGTCGTCGGGGCGTTTGAGAAACACAAACCAGCCCACGGCTGCCAATACTATTGAAGCCCATAACGTTGGGCTGGTCAAAATGTATTGAAGTACTGTTGTCAGCGGCCAGGTATAAAGCGGAACCGGCAAAACAAGGGGCTGCCCTCCGCGCTCGACCGTATAGCGAACCGTTTGACCGGCCTGCCAGTTGGCTAACGGCTGTATCTGCCCCCGCATAGCCTGATCGTAGGTGATGGCCTCAAATGTGCGATCCTCAACGGCCAGGAAGCGGTCTCCCTGCCGCAGTGGCGACGGCTGGCCCAGCAGGTTGGTTTGGTAGATGGGCCGATCTTGGTCGGCGCTGTCGATTTCGCCGGTGTAAAAGCTCCAGCCGTCGGTCGGCAGGGAGAGGCGGTACGCTTTTTGGGCTATCGCGAGGAAAATCAAGCCCAGTACCACGGCCAACACCAGCTTGCTGCCCCCATCAAACGACCGCGCCATCGGCACATCGGGCGGTGCGGGAAAAGATTCGGATGGCGGCAGCGTGTGTAAGGTCATAGCACCTTTCTTTATGCGTCTTTGATAAATGGACAAGCGTTCAGGGGGTCTATTGTAAATCAACAAATTAATCGGATACGTGCCGGAGTTACAAAGCTTTGTGGTTTTAGAAATTAATCGGGTACGTGCCGGAATCACAAAGCTAGCTTTGTGATTCCTCGATTAATTTGTTGATTTACAAAGCTTTGTGACTCCCGATTGTTTTCTAAAACCACAATAAAAACCCCTGAGAGGCCGACAAACAACGCTTTAGCCGTGTTGACATGTGTCTAAACGATGGCGAGGGGATGTCATTTCGAGCGACGAAGGCGCGAGAAATCCCCTACAACCTCGATTGCAACGGGTCGTCGTAGGGGATTTCTTCTCGCAAGCTTGTCGAAATGACATAGAACCCCGCGAGGTCAACACAACCTACTTAAAAGCCACGAGACATGAGAGGTATGATCAAAAATTATGCCACGCTCCCGCAATCAAGGCGAATAATGATAAGCAGAACTTACGTAAAATTCAGGTGACAGTCACTTATTATGTATAAATCAGCACGGGATAGCCCCAATAGGGTGATTTAAGGTTTCCAAGTGACTGTCACCTTGAGAACGGGGTAAGCCTTGATAAGAAAACAACCCCAAGCCTGCCAAGACCAGGTCGCGATTACGCCACCCTGTGGCGGGAGGCCGGTAACAGCAGCAGCACAATAACCAGCACCGATAAAACCACGCCTAACGTAGCCAACACGACCAGCGTCGTTGTCGGCGCAAAGAAAATACCCGGTGCAGCACCCAGGCCATCGATAGCCCGCAGAACGATAATTGCGATCACGCCCCAACGTTGGCCTTGCCAGGCGGCCCAGGCTGCGCCCAGCCCCAAAATGCCGATGACCAGGCTGAGAACGACAATAAACAGTGGCGGACCTTCTGCGGGGCCTGTACCGGTGAGGTCGGGAATGCTAACTGCAATATCCAGCAGACTGAGTAATACTTGCACGCCAATAGCAATGGTAAAGGGTAAAGATTTTTGGGTAGGCATCGCTTTCTCCTTAGGGTTGAAAAGGGTACGTTGATATATGCCCCTATGCTATCAGGCCATCGTCCCGTTGTCATGAGGCGTATGTCACTAAAAAACGGGACATTTTGTCCCAAAAATGGGGATAAGCATGGCTGATACAGATAGCGGGTGCTTTTTAGAGGGTGGCGGCTTGGTTGAAACACGGATGCCCTGAATTTGATGAGGGCGCTGAATGGCTAATCGGCCCGGTAGGTTTCAAGCCTCTATGTGTTTTCATTGTTTCACGGCTTGTGGCTGAGATTTGATGCACTATAGGGCTGTCCGGTGGTGGGGTTTACGGCAAAAAAAGGTGTGTTGAAAAAAAGATACCCTGTCGGCGGTAAAAACAAGGTGTGTTGGAAAAAAAATACCTTGTCGGCGGTAAAAAGAAGGCGTGTTAGAAAAAAGATACCTTGTCGGCGGCAAAAAGAAGGCGTGTTGAAAAAAAACGTCTTGTTTTTGACAAAAGTCTAGGTACAAAAAATTCCAACACGCCTTGTCGGCGGCAAAAAGAAGGCGTGTTGAAAAAAAAACGTCTTGTTTTTG
>JAGRBZ010000285.1 GCA_020433805.1 Anaerolineae bacterium | reverse complement strand
AACGCAACCCATCCGCCGATTGTGGTTATCAATGGCTCGGAAAAATCGGCTACCGCCGGATCACCTTTCCTGCCGCCCTTGGGCGGGAGTCAGGGGCGGTCGTGGACGGTGATCGGTGATGTCGAAACGGACCCCGTTAATCGTCAGAATCTACCGTGACCAGGATATTTGTTCATCGATCCAATTGCGACCATAGTAGGGCGTAATGGTTTTGGGCGTAAAAGTGCCGCCATCAAAGGGGAACAGCAACTGATGCTCGCTGCCGTCGGCTTTGATGATATGAATGCCCCAGTTACCGTCGGCATTGGACATATAGCTAATCCACTGCCCATCGGGTGACCAAGAGGGCATCCCTTCGATAGTGGGGTCGTTGGTCAGTTGGCGCTTATTCGTGCCATCGGCATTGATGATATAAAGATCCCAACTGCCGGCGGTTGGGCTTTGGTAGACGATTTGATCGCCTACGGGTGACCAGTCGGGATGAGCAGCTTCCGGTTCCTCAAGCAGAGGACCGATCATATTGACGCCAACGTCCCAGGCCTGAACCGGAAGCGCTTTGGCTAACCACAAGCCGCAGCGGTTGCCGGTTAAGTCGCAACCCCGATAGACAAAGCGCTCGTTATCGGGTGCCCAGGAAGGATACTGGCCTTCGATACGCAGATCCTCTTCAAAATCATGGGCAATGTTGCCGGCCATAATGCGGCTGCGACCATCATCTTCTCGGCGCGTGTCGAACAGTAAGCGCTCACCGTTCGGTGACCAATCGGGATGGGAATCTTCCCAGAATTTGGTAACGCCGGTATATTCGGTGCCGTCCAGCGTTGTGTAGCCTATTTGACGCTCGGCCTCGGGCGTGGCACAGCCATAATAGGGATGATCTTCGGTTTCGTCTTTATGCTTTTCGGGAATGACACCCCAACCCCGGAAGGCGAGTAGATTCCCATCCGGCGAGAGGGCCGGTTCGCTGGCATTAGCCAGCGAGAAAATGCGGCGTGTAGACTGGCAGGCTTCGGCATCGGTGAGGCAGGCCGCGACATCAATCACATCGATCTCATACGTGCAGCGCTCAGGCGAGTCGTTCCAAAAGCTAAAGGCTATCTGACCGGTCGGTGATCCCTCAGCGGCAGATGAAAGCGGCCTTTGATCGACCGACACAGAAGGCGCAGGAAAGGTACTGCCGCCGACTATCTGCTCGACGCCCGGAATCCAGAGCTTTGCGCCCAAGGTGATAATGTTAGCATCCTGAATTGTGCTGAAAGAGAGGTCTTCAGCGTGCTTAGCATTGGTTGCCGCAATAATCTCATTGTACAAATTACCATCACCCAAGAACTTCTCAGCAATTTTCCACAATGTGTCATCGTGCTGAACAATGTAGCTGCTGCCGGTTCCCACCTCTTGAGCTGCTACAGTCGCCACATTCAGGCTAACGCCAAAAGCGACGGCTATGAGAATGATAATTCCCCATAGTCCTGTCCTACTTGTTCCCAAAATAATTCTGTTGTTGCGCATAACGTATCCCTCCTTACGCAGGCTACAAACTAACAATAGTAGATTAAGGGTTTAGTCCACATCCTCAAGCGCACTGTCGTCTGTATCAAACGTGTCGGCTAAAATCGCCAGCGCTTGATCGGCCAGCGGCTCGGGAACTGATATTTTGGCCGAACCAAGCGGCCCCACCGTCAGGCCCAAAACCGAACCAACGGCTTCTTGCTGTAAAACAACCGGAATAGATTCACTTTCCAGGCGACCTTTAATAACAACGGCTTCGCCGGGATTTAAGTTTTCTGCAATTGTGATCCAGGCGGTAAACTCTGAGCCTCCTTTAGTCGTTTCAGAACTTTTTTTTTTCTGGCCGTTTCTTTTCTGTTGGCGTTAGGCCAGGGTAACGCATCGCCAAATAAACCTGTCATAGCCTTCCTTAGTTAAATGGATGAGCATTCTCCCAAGTTACTATATTTAGTGCGAAAAATAACGCTTTTGTGAACTTGTCAAAACACAGAACGAAAGCGCATTGAGGAATGGACATATAAGGTAACTTGGGGCGTATTAGATTTGTTTGCTATTGTATTATACCAGACTAAGAGCAAAATCAAACCGGGCAATTTTGTCGAAATAGGCAGACAATTTATAATAAGGGTTACGCTTGTCTACTATGTGTGCTAACAAACGTCCCACAAGGGACGTTTCTGCTTGTTTTTGACGAATGAAATGGAGGTTTCCGTTGTTTATATCATTACAGATTATTCAAATTATACTTTCAATAACACTTATTGTGTTGATCTTGTTACAAGGTAAAGGGGCCGGCTTAGGCGGCATCTTTGGGGGCGATGGTGGAGTCTACCGTACCAAACGTGGCGTCGAAAAAACGCTTCATCAGGCTACTATCGGTTTATCACTTTTATTTTTTGTGTTGGCCCTGGTTACTGTCGCTATTTCTGCATAAATGGGACAGTATATCCGCTTGCAGGCCATCTTAGCCGCAACCGGCATTGCCATGACGATGGCCTTCTTAAGTTTCCTATCGCTTTCACGGCAAACGGTGTCTATTCCTGATGTTGGTGGAACTTATAGTGAAGGCGTAATAGGGCAACCTCAATTTATAAACCCTTTGCTGATGCAATACAATCAGGTCGATCAGGATTTAAGTGCCCTGATCTTTAACGGGTTGACTAGCATGGACGGACAGGGAAACCTTGAGCCTGATCTGGCCAAGAGTTGGGACGTCAGCGAAGACGGTTTATCATACACCTTCCGGTTGCGCACCGACGTGCGCTGGCACGATGGACAGCCATTTTCGGCAGAGGATGTACTGTTTACCATCTCGCTTATGCAAGATCCGGAATTTCCGGGAGCACCCTACTTAAAGCGTTTGTGGCAGACGGTCACTGTTGAGCAAGTCGACTCATACACCGTTCGCTTTACATTGCCTGAACCATTTCCCGCGTTCATCGAATATACGCGTATCGGCATGCTTCCAAAGCACGTGCTAGGCGATATGCCGGCTCGAGACCTGCTTAACCATCCTTTTAATGTCAAGCCCATCGGTACAGGACCATTTAAGCTCAGCGATGTCAATGCCCAATTTGCCCGGCTGTTAAGCAATCCGCTTTATGTCGAGAAAAAACCGCGGCTCGCCCAAATTGCTTTGCGGTTTTACAATTCGTTTGAGGATACCTTGACCGCCTATGAAAAGGGAGAAATTCAGGGTATTGCGTCTATTCCACCGGCTAATATCGCCGAAGTGCAGCAGATGGAAACATTGAGTTTGTATACGTCTATTCTGTCCGGCTACTATATTGTTTACCTCAACTTACAGGCCCCGAATAGCGCACCTTACTTTCAAGAGGTTGAGGTTCGTCGGGCGTTATCTCAGGCGCTTGATCGCGAAAGCATTATCAATGAGGCGCTCAATGGGCAGGGGCTGGTTGCCAACGGGCCAATTTTACCCCGGAGTTGGGCATATGATCCCAACCAAATGAAGACCGAGTTTTCGCCCGATGCTGCTAAGGCGCTGCTAGAGCAAAGCGGATGGGTCGATACTAATGGCGACGGCATTCGTGAAAAAGAAGGGGTTCCATTGGCGTTTAACTTGTTGGTTGGAGATGATCCGTCCAAGATTGCTGTGGCTGAGGCATTAAGCGAACAGTGGCAACAAATTGGCGTCTCGGCAACCGTCAAGGCCACTGAACAGGGCCTGGGCGAGAATCTGGTGAAACACAATTATCAAGCTGCACTAGCCGAAGTTTTACTGGCCGGCGACCCCGACCCTTATCCTTTCTGGCACCAAACGCAGATTGATGACGGCCAGAACTATTCAGGTTGGGACAATACGGACGCATCTGTTTTATTAGAAGAAGCCAGAACCCTTCAGGACCAAGGACGTCGCAACGACTATTATTTTGAGTTTCAACGTATCTTTGCCGATGAGGTTCCATCTCTCGTTCTTTTTCATCCGGCCTACACCTATGGTGTAGATGAAGAAGTGCTTGGAGTACAGCTACCGGCATTGAGCAACCCCAGCGACCGCTTCCGTACCGTTACCAATTGGTACACCCTCACCCGTGAAGTCATCTACAGCGGTTCGCAATTTGAAGATGTAAAACCATGATCGGGTCGGTTGACGCTTGTTTTGATTCAAGGTAGAATCCAACATGAAGTTTTACAATTTTTCAGAAAATACTATGGTTAGACCAATTACTGCTACCGATAGGTTGCGCGCTCAATCGCTCAACCGTACCGGTCTAGAACATTTTGAACGCTGGGAATTGGAAAGCGCGATTACCCTTTTTCAAGAAGCAGCCCGGCTGGATGACTCAGAGGCTGAGTATCATCTTAACCTTGCTCGTACCCAAGTTCGGCTTGGCGATTACGAGATGATGCTGCACGCTCTGGGCGACTATATTCGTACCGAAACCAACAAGTCGATGATCAATCGGTTTGAGGCTTTGTTTAGCAACGCGCTCGATGATGTCGAAACGTTACTCACTACCGTTATGCCGCGCGAGGAGATGTCGCTTGAAGTGGTTGGAGCCGCTATCCAAATGTGGGTCGAATATCGGGTGACGATTGGTAAGCAGTATTTAGACAGAAGCCATCCCGAAGAATGGGCTGCGGCCTTAGATTACACCGTGCGCAAGGTCAATTTTCAAGAGGTTCTTATCGATGACATGGCCCGGTGGTATGAGACGACAGAGGGCGCAATTCGACAAGGGCATAATGAACTGGTCAAAACGCTGGATATTATGCCGTGCGACTATCGCTACTATCGCGGCGAAGAGAACCCATTGGACAAACTGGTCGAGGCCGCTGTGATGCTCGAAGAGTTAGAGCAGCGTTTTCGCGCTGAATAACCTTGGCTACACATACAACAAAAATAAAAATGCCCGACAGCGTGTCGGGCATTTTTGCATTACAGCTTCATTTTCTTAAAAATCGGCTCCGGAATGTTGCGAATAATCATCATAAGATAACGCCACATCCACAACGAGTAGATTTGGTTGAGTTTTTTATGGTCGGCTTTGAGCACATCTTTCGCCACTTGCTCGGGTTTGGCCGTAACCGGTCCCGGCAGCGGTAGTCCTTCAGTCATCTTCGTACGAACAAAGCCGGGCTTGACGGTTACAACGTGAACATTTGATTTCGCCAGCCGGTTGCGAAGTCCAGATAGATAGGCCGTAAGCGCCGCTTTAGCGCTACCGTAAATATAGTTGCTTCCCCGTCCACGATCGCCGGCCACCGAACTGACACCAATAATGGTCCCGGCTCGACGTCGCTCCATATCGTTGGCTACGATATTCAAAATTGAAACGGCCCCCGTATAGTTAGTGTCGATAATACGCTGCGTTTCAGTAAAATCGACTTGCGCTTTATCTTGATCGCCCAAATAACCGAAGACCACTACCACAACATCAGGTTTTGGGGTAAGTGCGTCATAGAACGCGGCATGACCGGCAAAGTCCAGCGCATCGAACTCGGCAGTAGTGGCCTCAACCTGGTAACGAATTTTGATGTCGGTGGCCGTTTCAGCCAATCGCGCTGCATTTCGAGCCGCAAGCACCACGTTGTATCCATCAGCGGCATATTGATGAGCAACGGCCTTGGCGATGTCTGAGGCCGCGCCCAGTATTAAAACATCTTTCATTGCGTAATACCTACCCGGTCGGATTGAAATGATTTAAATTTGTTGCCATGATTCAAATCGCGCACGTTGTTGATAAAACGCTCGACGTTGGGATAGCTTTGGGTGAACATCGACTTGTTCATACGCACGTCTTTGGTGAGGTAGAGGCGACCGCCGTATTCAAGTACAATCTCGTCCAATTCATCTAAAAAGTCGAACAGACCGTTCTTAATCGGAAAATCGAGCGCCAGCGAAAACCCTTCTATGCCAAAGGGAAGATAGCCATTTTGTTGCCGATAAAGTTTAAGAACTGCCAGAAAAGGCACGTGACCACTTTCCGCAATGCGGTCGAGAATACGATGAACACCTTCACGGCTGGCCGCTTTGGGCAAAATAAATTGATATTGGGTAAAACCCTGTTTGCCATAAATGCGATTCCAATTTTGGATGCTATCAAGCGGATAGAAAAAGGTATCGTAACTCTCGATAGATTCCACGGTACCATTCGGCTGCTTGAGGTAAAGGGCTGTATTGAAGGCGGTAACTGAAAAGGTATTGAGGGCAAAACTGGGAAAATTGAACGGAACATTCAATTTTAGACGTTCGCTAATGAGCAACGGCTTCTGTTGCTGTTTAGAAGATAGCTCTTCAATTTTGGCGTGCTCACCCCTCGTTAGAAAGCCGCGCCCTAAATGTTTGCCGCGAGCCAAGCAATCCATCCAGGCAACCGAGTAGTTCCAATTCTCCGACTCTTCAAAAACTGCCATCATATGGTCGAAATTGTGGATTTTAATCGACTCTTGCCGGATGTAAGCTGTTTCGACGGGAATCAGTTGCATGGTTGCGTTGAGGATGACGCCGGTTAGCCCCATTCCTCCGCAGGTGGTCAAGAAAAGTTCGGTATTTTCAGTATGCGAGCACTTTACAATGGTGCCGTCGCCCACCATAATTTCCATATCGATCAGATGATCGCTAAAGTTGCCGGCTTTGTGCTGGCTCTTGCCGTGTACATCAGAGGCGATAGCCCCGCCGACGGTGATCAACTTCGTGCCGGGGGTGACCGGTAAAAACCAACCCTGCGGCACAATAACGTCAAGAATCTCGGAAAGCAAAACGCCAGATTGGCAGCGGATAATGCCCTGTTCTTTGTCAAACGACAGGAACTTATTGTACCGCAAGCTGGAAATAATCTCCGGGGCCAGAGCCGAGTCGCCGTAACAGCGACCGTTACCCCGGGCGATCACTTCGTCAGATTGTGTAATCAGCTTCCGTAAGGTTTCAAGATCTTCAAATTCGTGAAATTTCACTTGAACCTGAGGATAATTTCCCCAGTTGCTTATTTCTTTCATATTTGGGTCGGCGCTCTTCTCACGCGCCGATTTAAGTTTGTGGAGAACATTCTGGCCTTTTTGTTTGATGCTCTGACGCGTCTCGCGGCCGGAGCGCGGAGCTAACAGCAGCGTGCCGATAATTCCAGCGATACTCCCCAGAATCAACACCGCCAGAAATTTGACGACGTTCCCTAATTTTATCATGTAAAACTCCCTTCATGGAATTTTAGATATGCCAATATTATTCTAATCCAAATCGCTATGCTGCTTCTATGATGCAGCTATAAAATCGGTTTGATTTTTATAAATTACGGACGAACTTACCCTCGATAGCGATTGGTGATAGGCAAACGACGATCCTTACCAAAGGCTTTGCTGGTGACTTTGGGGCCGGGCGGGGCTTGTCGGCGCTTGTATTCATTGAGATCAACAAGGCGGATAATTCTATCCACCGTTTCTTTGTCGTAACCAAGCGCTACAATTTCGGCGGGGCTGTACTCTTCCTCTATGTAGGCGGCCAGAATACCGTCCAAAATATCATACTCAGGCAGCGAGTCAGTGTCTTTCTGGTCTGGCCGCAGTTCGGCAGAAGGGGGTTTGGTGAGAACATTATCGGGAATGACATGCCCGATTTTTTCATTGCGATAGCGGCACAGTTTGTATACAAGCGTCTTCGGTACATCTTTGATGACCGCAAAACCACCGGCCATGTCGCCGTAAATGGTAGCATAGCCAACGGCCATCTCGCTCTTGTTGCCGGTGGTCAACACCAGCCAGCCAAATTTATTACTCAAGGCCATCAGTGTGTTACCTCTGGCCCGGCTTTGGAGATTCTCTTCCGCTACGCCCGGTGACGTTCCGGCAAATGCTTCGTCCAAAATATCGAGATAAGCCTGATAAACCGGCTCAATAGCAATTGTTTTGTACTGGATGCCCAAATTCTCGGCCAACGCTTGGGCATCGCTTTTGGAATGATCTGATGAATAGCGCGACGGCATCGATACACCAACCACATTTTCCGGCCCCAGAGCATCAGCCGCAATCGCCGCGACAATGGTGCTATCAATTCCGCCGGATAAGCCCAGACAGATGGTTTTGAAGCCATTTTTGTGTACATAATCGCGCGTGGCCAGAACCAAAGCATGGTACACTTCCGCGACCGGCTCAAGTGGCTCGACCAAGGGGGGGGGAGGCATAGCGACCGGCGTTGAAGTAGTGGTTACCGGCTCTAACGCGATTTTCTGAGACGCCTTGGCATAGACCTCGGTCAACGCTACTTTTCGGCGGCGAGGATCACGTAATCGCTGCCGGAAAACATTGCCAACATTGAGGTCGGCTACCAAAAAATCTTCTTCGAAGGATTTGCCCCGCGCTAATACATGGCCGCGCTCATCAATAATCACACTGCTGCCGTCGAAAATTAACTCATCTTGTCCGGAAACGAGATTACAAAAGGCCACGATAGCCACATTGTCGGAGGCACGGGTAGCCAGCATCCGCTCACGGCTTCTAATTTTACCGCTTTGGTAAGGTGAGGCAGAGATGTTCAGCAGAATATCGGCCCCACCGGCGGCTTGCGCTTCGGGCGGCCCGGCCGGATACCAAATATCTTCACAAATGCTTACACCAAAGCAAAGGGGACGGTCGGTGGTGGCCATGGGGAGGGTAAATAAAAGCGGTGTATCGCCTCGCGCAAAGTAACGATCTTCATCGAAGACGGCGTAGTTGGGCAGCAAGGTTTTGTGGTAAATATCAACCAATGCGCCATCGTGCAGAACTGCCGCCGCATTAAAAATATCGTCCTGCCGATCAACAAAGCCGACTACAGCCGTTAAACCATGTGTAGCCGGCAATAAACTTTCCAATGCCTTCCGGTTGGCCGTAGCAAATCCGGGTTTAAGCAGCAGATCTTCGGGCGGATAACCGGCCAGTGTTAATTCAGGAAATAAAACAATATGAGCTTGTACGGCTCTGGCTCGCTCCAGATACGCTTTGACCTTAGCGACGTTGCCTTCCAGATCACCAACGGTCGTATTGATTTGAGCCAGAGCTAAACGCAAATTCGACATTACCGTTTAAAGAACTTAGCTGGCGGCTTGATGGGCCAAAATAATCGCCTCAGCGACTTCTTTCATCGGCTTCCGCGTATTCATACTCATCTTCTGAATTTTGCGGAATGCTTCGCCTTCGTCAATTTTCTGGGTATCCATCAAGATACCTTTGGCCCGTTCTACCAACTTGCGGGTCTCTAAAGCATTCTGTAAATCATCGACCTCTTGACGTACGGCCTTAAATTCGCTGAAGCGCGACAAAGCAACTTCAATAGCCGGCAGTAAGTCGGTCTCTCGAAATGGTTTTACCAAATAGCCAACCACGCCTGCCTCTTTTGCTCGATCGACCAACTCTTTCTGGCCGTAGGCCGTTAGCAGTACCACCGGGGCGATCTGTTCTTCAGTTAAAATTTTTGCTGCGTCGATGCCGTCCATATTGGGCATTTTGATGTCCATCAAGATAACATCCGGCCTCAACTCGCGCGCCAGATTGACCGCGCTTTGACCATCACCCACTTCGCCTACCACCAAATAGTTAAGGTTCGTGAGCATCTCTTTCAGATCGGCCCTAATAATCGACTCATCGTCCGCTATGATGACACGTGTTCTTTCCATCCTGTTTCGCCTCCAAATATAGTTTTCGAAAAGGTGATGCGGATGGACAGACCATCTTCCTCATCAATTCCTTTTCCCAATTGAATTTTTCCTTTTAAGTCTCCTTCGACCAAAATTTTCACAATTTGTAACCCTAGACTTTCACTTTTGTCCATGTTAAAGTCACCAGACACGCCGTCGCCATTGTCTGCTACTGTAATAATAACCTCATCACCATCATCTTCCAAATTTACACGAATAAGTCCTGCCTTTTTCTCTTCAAAACCGTGTTCAATTGAGTTTTGAACCAACTCGTTAATGATCAAAGCACAAGAAGTGGCCTGTCGAGCCGGCAGATAAATGGCTTCACCGACAAGTTCAATTTTAACTTGCTTTTCGGGACTAAGCATACCGTATTGCAATTGGCCGACAATGCGATTGCCTACCTCTTTAATGTTGATGATATTGGCATCATCACTTGATAAAAATTCGTGGATAACCGCCACACTTAAAATACGGCTTAACGTCTCATCTAAAATCAGGCGAGCTTCTTCCGACTTTACCCGGCGAGCCTGCATTCTAATCAACCCGGCAATAGTCTGCAGGTTATTTTTAACACGATGATGCACTTCTTGAATCATCGCATTTTTGATGCGCATCTCCTCATCTTGGCGCCGGATATCCGTATCATCATGAACTAACAGCAAAATTCCGTCCATTTTGCCGGGGCTAACACGCTCAAACAGCCTAAGAAAGGGCCACGTTTGTGACGGATAGGAAAAAATAGGTATAGCCTTACGAATCCAATAGCGATCGGCTTCTTTCGACTCTAACTGCACGCAGCGCTTTTGCGCAATGGTAGTTAAACGCAACTCTTCTTCGTCAGTTTCAATATCGGGCAACGGGCGACCCACCAATGTTTCTTTATATCCAACCCGTCGAAAAAGATTGGCCGCAATTCCACTGGCATACCGTATAATGCCAAATTCATCCACGTACAGAATGCCGTCTTGCTCACCAAACGGCTCCAGGTCTTCGGCTCCTACCACTTGACCGCCAATCAGCATCTGCTGTAACCCTTGGAGCGCATGTTGGTATATTCTACTGCGCAAACGGTGCCGTTCATACTCAATTAAGTTCGTAACAACGATAAGCGCTGCGATTACTTTTGAATCGTTTTTAGAACCGTTAGGTATCCAGGTATCCTGGTGCGAATATAACGGAGGGAAATGGA
>JAGRBZ010000284.1 GCA_020433805.1 Anaerolineae bacterium | reverse complement strand
GGTCCGGCTAAGATAACTCCTCCAATCAAGTCGTCTCGCCTCGCTCGTGAGCGTGATGGCACTCCAACGGTCTCTCCCTCGGCTCCGGCTCATTCGACCCGACTCGATATCGAGCAGACGATTATCCAAATCGTTAGCGACTGCTTGCATATCAAGGCTGAAAACATTGATGTCGATTTACCGTACACCGATCTGGGAGTCGACTCCATTCTGGCGATTGATATTATCAATCAAATTAACCAGCAGTTGACGATCGATTTGCGCCCAACCGACCTCTTTAATTATGCTGATATTCAAAGCTTAAGCGCTCATATTGTGGCCACATTCCCGGAAAAAGTAACCCGGCCGGCGTCTCGCCAAGAGCCGGTACACTCCGATTATCTCTCCGTTGGACAATTGTTTGAGCCGCAAAAGATTCGAACGAAGGCGCTGGCCGGAGACAGCCGCGATGAGCGTGAGCAGATCGATCCCCATAGAGCGGTGACCCGTCGGGACGAGGAGGATATTGCCGTTATTGGATTGTCGGGACGTTTTCCGGGTGCTGAGGATACAGCCACCTTCTGGCAGAATTTGGCCGAGGGGCGTAACGCAATTAGCAACGTCACCGACCTACGCTGGTCAGACGCCGATTTTTACAGTCCAAACCGGTCTATAGCAGGCAAGAGTTATAGCAAATGGGCCGGACTCCTAACGGAGATCGACCGGTTCGATCCGCTCTTTTTCAACATCTCACCTCGCGAAGCCGAATTGATGGACCCCCAACAGCGCTTATTCCTACAAGAGGCCTGGTCAGCGCTGGAAGATGCGGGCTATGCCGGCTCGGCTTTGGCCGGCCAAAAGTGTGGAGTCTTTGTGGGCTGTGGGGAAGGGGATTACCAGCAGTATCTGGCGAGCGCCGGGATCACGGAAGCTTATCGCTTTATGGGCAATTCACCGGCCATCCTGGCGGCCCGGATCGCCTATCACCTCAATCTGAAGGGCCCCAGCATCGCCATCAATACAGCTTGCTCCTCTTCTCTGGTAGCCATTCATCTCGCCTGTGAGAGCTTGCGCCTGGGAACCAGCAAGATAGCGATGGCCGGGGGGGTCTCGATTTTGACAACGCCGAATTTCCACATCTTAGCCAGCCAAACGGGCATGCTGTCCGCTCAAGGCCAATGCCGCACCTTTGCTCAAGGCGCGGATGGCTTTGTGCCGGGTGAGGGCGTCGGGGTGGTGGTACTCAAACCGTTGCCCCAGGCGCTGGCCGATGGCGACCCAATTTATGGGGTCATCAAAGGCTCGGCTATCAATCAAGACGGCAAGACCAACGGCATCACCGCTCCCAATGGCCCCTCGCAGACGGCTCTGGCCGGTGAGGTCTATAAACAGTTTGGGATTGACCCGGCTACGATTAGTTATGTGGAAGCACACGGCACCGGCACGGCGTTGGGCGATCCGATTGAGGTAGGGGCGCTGACTGATGCCTTTAGACAATACACTGCTAAGAACGGTTACTGTGCTATGGGTTCAGTCAAGACCAACATTGGGCATACACTGGCGGCAGCGGGAGTAGCCGGGGTGATCAAGGTGTTGTTAGCCCTGAAATACAAAAAACTGCCGCCGTCCCTCCATTTTGAGGCACCGAATGCGCATATCGATTTTATCAACAGCCCTTTTTATGTGAACACTGAACTCAAAGATTGGACGGTAGAGGCTGGGCCGCGTCGCGCCGCCGTCAGTTCCTTCGGCTTTAGTGGGACGAATGCGCATCTGGTGATTGAGGCGTATCAGGACGCGGAAGGGCAGAGACGCGAGGGTACCGGGAAGATACTGGACTCTCCCATCTCCTCAGCCGCCCTGCACCCCAACCCCCTTGCTCAATTAATCGTGTTGTCGGCGAAAAATGAAGCGCGGTTGAGGGCCTATGCTGAGAAATTGCTGGTTTATTTGGAGCAAGCCCCACACTCTGCCCTGGCTGAACAAAAACTTGACGACCCCGCCGTTCAGCAAGAGATCCAGGCGATGGTGGCAGATATGATTGGCGTTGACCCCGACAACATCGAGGTCGAGCATCCCTTGATAGGGTATGGTCTTGATGCCGTGCAACTGAGTCGCTTGAAAACAAGGCTAGAGGAGCGGTATCACAGCGAACTGCCTCTTACTCTGTTTTCGGGGCAAGCTTCGGTAGCGAGTGTGGGGCAACATCTAAGCGCGTTTAAAAAGGAAGGTAAGACGGAGAGTCAAGTCACCCTGTTGCCGGAACTCCCGTTGGCGCGTATCGCTTACACCTTACAAGTAGGGCGTGAAGCGATGGAAGCGCGGCTGGCCTTTGTGGTCGCTGACGTGAGTACCTTACGTGAAACATTAAGCGCCTATTTGGCCGGTAAAGCCATGATAGCGCACGCTCACCAGGGACAGGTGAAGCAAGGACTGGACAGTATCAGCCTGCTTGATGATGAAGACAGCCAGGCGATGATCGGGCAGTGGCTGGCGAAGGGTAAACTGGATAAGTTGGCGGCCGGTTGGGTTAAAGGGTTGGCGATTGACTGGTCTCGACTCTATGGCCCGGAAAAACCCGGACGTATCAGCTTGCCGACCTACCCGTTTGCCAGAGAGCGATATTGGGTACCTGTATCGGAGCATGAAAGCGGCCAGCATACGGCCACCCGTTTGGCTCCTGCCGCTGCACCTGCCGTGCCACGGCATATGGCGTTACTGACTAAAGCATGGGAGCCGGCTGAAATGCTCCCGGCGAGACAGATGCCCACAGGCCGGGTGGTTATCTTGGCTACGAACAAAACGCAAGCTTTAGCCGAAACCCTGGCTGGTGCTCTACCCGACGCCCTGCCCTTGATGCCCGCCCAGATCAGCCAGGTGATATCAGTCGAGGCTATGGCCGGAAGTGATTTTTCGGGCTGTATCGACCTGACCGGGCTGGATGCCTCATATTCGGGGGAACAAGAATTCGTGGGGCTGCGCTGGCTTCAGCAGCTTATTGATCATTCCGGCCGGAGAGCGCTGCGTTTGCTACACGTTACCTCACGGCTGGAGGCTTATCAAAACGACCACGTTCAACTGGGCGGAGCCAGCCGGGCGGCCTTATACCGGTTATTGGCCAGTGAATATGGTCACGTCCGTTCTTCGCACGTGGACACAGATTTATTCATCGAAGACACCGAGCCATTGATAGCTCAAATCCTAGCGGAGTGGCATCAGGATGACAAAGCAGTAACGATCTGTTATCGACAGGGCATGCGCTACCAACCTGTCTTGGAGGTGGTAAGCGAGGAAGCGACGATCAAGGCCGCTGCTCAAACCGTAACCCATTATCCGCCGGAGCAAGTGCTGTGGATTACGGGCGGCACGCGGGGTCTGGGTATGGCCTGTGCCCAGCATTTTGTTAAACAGCATGGGGTAAGGAAACTGGTGCTGCTCGGCCAACAGCCGCTACCTCAACGCGAGGCTTGGGAAAACTATCTGTCGGATCCGGCGACCGATCCGGGCCTTAAACAAAAACTTGAGGATATTCAGGCGTTGGAAGCAGCCGGTGCCGAGGTACGGGTGCTGACCGGATCGTTGACGGATAAAGCGGAATTGCAGCGCCATAAAGAAATGGTCACCCAAAAAATGGGGTCAATCTTCGGCGTGATTCATTGTGCCGGGGTAGTCAGCCTGGAGAACCCGGCCTTTATTCGGAAAGAGATGGCCGAGATAGAGCGGGTGGCTGCGCCCAAGGTCAAGGGTCTGGATCTGTTGCATGAGGTATTAGCGAGCGAACCGCTGCAATTTTTTGTGCTATTCTCATCGGTTTCGGCTGTCAGCCCGAGGCTGGGGGTAGGCCAGAGTGACTATGTTATGGCGAACAGTTATCTGGATTATTTTGCGGGTTACCAACATAGTCAGCGGCAGCATCATTATATCAGTCTCCAATGGCCCCGCTGGCAGGAGACCGGGATGGGCGGCGTGATGACCACTGAAACCTATCGAAATAGTGGCTTATTGAGCTTGACCAACGAAGAGGGGCTGACCTTACTAGATGCTGTGCTGGCCCTGAAACCAGGCCCGGTGGTCTTGCCGGTGGTACATGCTTCGTCGTTTCGGCCGACCCGGTTGTTAAGGTCTCGCCCGGAACCGAGAACCATCACCGTCAGCGAGTCCCGATCTGAGCATGGTTCGAGCACACTCGCCAACCAGACGGTGACCTGGTTTAAGGGCGTGTTGAGCCAGGAGTTGAAACTGTCCGAGGCCAGTTTGGATCCGGAGTTACCCTTTCAAGAGTACGGGGTCGACTCGATCTTGCTGGCTCAGTTGGTGACGCGCCTCGAGCGGGAACTGCCGGGAGTGAATCTGGACCCGTCGGTCATCCTGGCCTATCCAACGATCAAAGGCCTGACCGGGTATCTGGTTGAGACGTATCCAGCGGCGCTAGAGGCTCTCTTTGGCAAACCAGAGCCAAGCATCAGCTCGAATGGAAAACGAGGTGTTGAAGCTAAAGCAGAGACGCCAAGACCAAAGGCGGTGGCAGAATGGGGCCAAGTGCCATCGCCAAGCATAGCAACGGTTAAAGTGGCGGTCGTTGGGCTGGCCTGCCACTTTCCGGATGCGCCCGATATCAAACAATACTGGGCCAACTTGTGCACAGGCAAAGACAGCATGTCAGAGGTGCCTCGTTCGCGGTGGGATATCAACCACCATTATGCGGCCCAGTCCTATCAAACCGGCAAGAGTGTTAGTAAGTGGGGCGCATTCCTGGAAGGGATTGAGGAGTTCGATCCGGCCTACTTCGGTATTGCCGAGACACTGGCACCCCACATCGATCCACTGGCCCGGCAGTGGCTGGAAGTAAGCGCCGAGGCCTTAGCCGATGCCGGCTACGGTCGTCGGGATCTGTGGGGGCAGGACGTGGGTGTTTTTGTGGGGGCGCGGGTCAGTAACTTTGCCAGCAAATTGACTACCCCGCCCAAAGATGCCATCGTCGGCTTTGGTCAAAACTTCATTGCCGCTCACCTGGCTCACCTCTACAATTTTAAGGGGCCGAATATGGTCGTCGATACCGCCTGCGCCAGCTCGCTAACGGCGATCCATCTGGCCTGTGAGAGCCTCAAGCGGGGCGAATCGAAGGTGGCGCTGGCCGGTGGGGTCGATATTTTGCTCGATGAAACACCCTATCTGGGCTTGAGTACGGCGCAGGTGTTGTCGCCGGATGGCCGCTGCAAAACCTTTGATGAAAGTGCTAACGGCATCGGCCTGGGGGAGGGCTGCGGGGTGCTCGTTTTGAAGGTGTTGGAGCAAGCCATTGCCGACAGGAACAAGATTTACGGGGTCATTGAAGGGGCCGCCATCAATCAGGATGGGGCCACCATGGGGGTGACCACACCCAATCCGGAGGCGCAGCAAGCCCTTATTGAGCGTGCGTTGCGTTTGGCCCAGGTCAACCCGCGCACCATTACCTATGTCGAAACCCACGGCACTGGAACGCTGATTGGCGATCCGATTGAGTTGAAGGGATTAACCAACGCCTTTAAACAAAATGTCGACGATAAACAATTCTGTGGGGTCGGCAGCGTGAAGAGCAATGTTGGTCATTTACTAAGTGCCGCCGGGGCCGCCGGCATCATTAAGGTTTTGTTGTCAATAACGCAGCGTCAACTACCGCCTACACTCCATTGCAAGCAGCCCAATCCCCGCTTCAACTTTGCCGAGTCACCCTTTTATCCGGTGCAGCAGCTAACCGCGTGGGCCGGCGAGGCTGGTATTCATCGGGCCGGGATAAGCGCCTTTGGTCTGGGCGGTCACAATGCCCATCTGATCGTCAGCGATGAAGGGATACCGACTCGTCATCGGGCTGATCTGGAGCCACAGAGTGAGCCGGTTGTATTCAACCGAAAACATTATTGGCCGACAGCCCCGTCTTTTTTAGAGATGAATAACCACTCTCTGGAGCCGGTTGATGATGAAAGAGAATGCGAACAAGCGCTTGCGCCTTTCTTTGAGGCAGCCCACGAAATAATTGTTCGGGAGTCGATGCTATGAGTGGTCAACCTATTCACACATTTGAGATGGTTGTTACGAAAAATAATCCCATCATTCGCGATCACCGCGTGCATGAGGTTCGCATCTTGCCGGGAGTGACGCTGTTGGATATGACCTATCGTTTTGGAAACAAAGTTCTGGGACATTCTGCCTTTACCCTGGAGCAGGTTCTCTTCAAACAGCCGATTGCTGCCCATGAGACGTTTGATCAAAAGCTGCGGATTCTTTTTGAAAATCGATCAGACAGTACCTGGCAGGTTCAAGTTCAAAGCCGAAAAATCAACGCTGACCAAGTCATTGAGTCACCTTGGGTTGAAATTATGCAGTGTCGCCTCTCGTTGCTAGATGTCCCGGCTACGGCCAGACCGGCGTTTGATCTACACGGTTTCATCGAAACGGCTTCCCGGCAATGGGACGTGCATCAACTCTATGAGCAGGCGCGCGCGGTGGATATCTGGCACGGCCCGTTTATGAAAACCTCAGGCACAATCTACCAGAGACAAAATGAACGGTTGGTTGTCCTGCATTTAAGTGCGTTGGCTGAAAAATTCCGCCACAAGTTCTATGCTCACCCGGCCTTTCTGGATGGTACTACGCTCACCGGCTTGCCTACCGATTGTCTTGAGACAGGTATTACCCTCTACAGCACCCCCTACATCCCCTTCATCATACGCCGTTTTGGAATCTACCAACCGTTTCCTCAAACGATTTATGTCTATACTCACGCTGCTGAAGCCGAAAGGGACGCTGGTGCCCACCCTGATTTAGTGACCTGCGATATGCTCATTTATGACGAGGCGGGACAGCTTATTGCAGAATTTGACAACCTCACGTCAAAACGGATTAGAGAAATTCGCCTGATCAGGGAGCTAGTCCGTCAGGAGCCGGTGGTCAATGAAAATGCACAGAAGCTGTTTAGGCCAGCGCTCTCCCATTCGGACACAGCGCCGGCCGTTTGGAACAGCGAAGATAAAAGCGTAACTTTGTCGGCCAATCCGGGTGGTGGTGTCGATAAAGAGGCGGTGCAAGCCACGATAACCACTTATCTTCAAGAACAGACGGCCCAAATCCTGAGTCGCAATGTAGCCGAGATAACCCCGCATACCTCCTTTTATGAATTGGGCATGGAGTCAACCCAGCTTCTGGCCCTGACGAAAGAGCTTGAGAACCACTATGGCCTTGAGTTGTATCCCACTTTGCTGTTTGAATACACCACCATTGCCGATCTCGCCAAATATTTGGCGCAGGTGGGGGCGGCGTCTGCTTCACCACAAAAACCAACCTCTACCAAACTGGTCTCCCCGAGAGAGGATGCGGCCTCAGACTTAGAGAAAGTTTTTTATCGCCCTGTCTGGAAACCTCAGACCTTAACCCTAGCCGCTAATCCACCTTCACGTATCTTGCTCTATAGCTCCGAGCAGTCCACGATCAGCACGATCAAACACGAGATAATGTCACAGCCCGATCAGGGTCGAGACTGGATTTTTGTCAGCCCCGGCCAACCGTATCAAGAAGTGGAAGACAACCACTACGTGCTAAACCCGGACAGTGAGGCCGCGTGGTCTCGTTTGTTGACCGGCCTGAGGGAAAAGAACCGGCTACCTGATGCCGTAGTCTGCGTGAGTACCCAACCGGCTGAAACGTTCGAGCCGTATCTGCAAGGCCATCTCTATCCCCTGTTTCAATTGACCAGCAGCCTGATCAAGGCCCAGCTACCACAAACAATGCCGATGCTGTATCTATATCAGGATCGCATCACCTTGACCACCTGCTTTGAGCAAGCGCTGGCCGGGTTTGGCGCGACGTTAGAACAGGAACATCCCAAACTCCGCTTCAAAACCGTTGGCGTTGACCCCGATTCAGACGTGTCGCTATCTGCCTTGATTAAACAAGAGGTAGTCGGCGCGACCGACCAAGGCAGAAATATCCGTTACCGGGACGGAATACGGCAGGCTCAAAGCCTGGTAGCTTGTACCGGCGCAATCAAAGCGGCTGCCTTGCCGGTGTTACGCCAGCAAGGGACTTATTTCATTACCGGTGGCGGGGGCGGGCTTGGCCTCATCTTGGCCGAGGGCTTGCTCCGAAACTACGATGCGAACGTGATCCTGGTGGGACGTTCCCCGCTGAACGCCGCTAAAGCCGCTCGTTTGGAACAGTTAAATCAACTTGGCACCGGCAGCGTGGTCTATCTTCAAGCCGATCTCACCTCTCTGGAAGAGATGACCGTTGTGGTCAATCATACCCAAAGCCAATACGGTCAGCTTCATGGGGTGATCCATGCGGCCGGGGTTATTCAAGATAGCTTGATACCCTACAAAACATTATCCCAACTACGGACGGTTATAGCACCCAAGGTGATCGGCGCTATTCATTTGGATCAGCTCTTGGCCCCCGAAACTCTAGACTTTTTTGTGCTTTTCTCGTCGACCACCGCTATCTGGGGCAATATGGGGCAGGCCGATTATGGTTACGCCAACCGATTTTTAGATGCTTTTGCCGGCTATAGACAGCACCTGGTTGGGCAAAGCGCGCGCCACGGCCAGACCGTGTCGATCAACTGGCCGCTGTGGGAAAACGGAGGGATGCAACCAACGCCGGAGATTTTTGAAGCGTTGGCCGGGGTCGGTTGGCAGCCTCTGGATGACCAAACCGGCTGGCAAGCGTTTGAGCAGGTTGTCAACCAGCAAGTATTTCAGCAGTTACTCTTTCTATGGCAGAGAGGCCGGCGAGAAGCCGCTGGAGCAACTGAGAAAATCGATGACCCGTTGGCAACAATGCCTTTCGTTCCCTCAAAAACCGATCAGCGTCCTGCGCCTTCGTCTCGGATAAGCATTGCCAAACAAGGGGCAACTGACAACAACAAAACGGATATTGCCATTATTGGACTAAGTGGTCGGTATCCGCAGGCGGAAACTTTGGCCGAATTTTGGCAAAACTTAAAGCAGGGTCGGGATTGTATTAGCGAAATTCCGACAGAACGATGGGATTGGCGGCGCTATCATAAGGACAATCAGCCCAAGTCGAGCCAGAACATCGGTAAGTGGGGTGGCTTTATGGCCGATGTCGATAAGTTCGATCCGCTCTTTTTCAACATCTCTCCGCGTGAGGCCGAAATAATCGACCCGCAGGAACGGCTGTTTCTGGAAACCGCCTGGCAGACCTTGGAGGATGCCGGTTATACCCGGCAGATGCTCCAGGAGCAATATCAGGGGCGGGTGGGAGTCTTTGTGGGCGTAATGTGGGGCGAATACCAGTTGTATGGCCAACCACAGGTCAGCCTGAGTTCATCGCATGCCTCTATTGCCAACCGGGTGTCTTACCATCTGGATTTACATGGACCCAGCCTGGCCGTAGACACCATGTGCTCCTCATCCTTGACCAGCATTCATTTGGCTTGTGAGAGCATCAAACGGGGCGAGTGTGCTGTTGCCCTGGCCGGCGGGGTCAACATTTCGATCCATCCTAATAAATACCTCCAGTTATCACAGAGCAACTTTATGGCCAGTGATGGGCGCTGTCGCAGTTTTGGTGAAGGGGGCGATGGCTATGTTCCCGGCGAAGGAGTCGGTGCGGTGCTGCTTAAGCCGCTAGCCCAGGCCGAAGCCGACGGAGATCAGATCTATGGCCTGATCAAGGCCAGTAGCTTCAATCATGGGGGTAAGTCGCAAGGCTATACCGTACCCAATCCGGTCGCCCTGCGACAGCTTATGGCGGACACCCTCCGCAAGAGCGGTATCCCGCCGGAGAGCTTGAGCTATATAGAAGCGCACGGCACAGGTACGGCCCTGGGTGATCCTATGGAGATCCGAAGCTTGAGTCAGGCATTGGGTGAGGATCTGCCGCAAGGATACACCTGTGCCATCGGCTCAATCAAGTCAAACATCGGTCACTTGGAAGCAGCAGCCGGTATTGCGGGCCTGACCAAAGTGTTGCTGCAAATGAAGTATCGGCAGTTGGTGCCGTCCCTCCATGCGGAGCGTCTAAATCCGTATATCGATCTTGAGGCGACCCCCTTCCAGGTGCAACGAGAATTAATCGAATGGAAACAACCCGTCATTGAAAATGAAGGAAAACGACGCATATATCCGCTTCGAGCCGGGATCAATACCTATGGTGCAGGCGGAGCCAACGCCCATTTAATCGTTGAAGCGTATCAGGGCGTGGGTGATAGCCATCAGAAATCAAACCTCAGGCCTGAGGAGCCAGGAGCAGATCCGCAGTTGATTGTGCTGTCGGCGAAGAGTGAGGAGCGGCTGAGAGCGTATGCCCACAAGATGCTGAACTATTTGGAGCAGAGAGTAACCCCGCAGCCGACGCTGTCGTTGACCAGCCTGGCCTACACCTTGCAGGTTGGTCGGGAGGCGATGAAGGTGCGACTGGCGATAGTAGTGTCCGATCTCAGTGCCTTACGTGAGAAACTAGCTGCCTATCTGGCCGATGCAGACAAGGTTGAGCATCTTTATAGGGGGCAGCGTAAACCGGAAACAAGTCAGCTAACTGTCTTTGCTCAGGATGAGGATTTACAAGCAGCCATCAGCCAATGGACCCACAAAGGGAAGCTTTCAAAATTGGCCGAGTTGTGGGTAGCGGGCGTCGAGATTGATTGGCGTTTGTTATATCCTCACGGTACGCCTCGCCGGGTAAGTTTACCCACCTATCCGTTTGCTAAAGAACGCTGTTGGCTGCCTAACAATGGAGCATGGCCAATGGGCAATGACCAAATCTCCATTGATGACCATCGGGTACGGGGTGAGAAAGTGCTGCCGGGGGTGGAAACTCTGTCGCCCGACATGGAGATATCGACCCCTAAGACGGATGTGAAGCTGG
>JAGRBZ010000283.1 GCA_020433805.1 Anaerolineae bacterium | reverse complement strand
AGAAATTGACCAGCGCCTCCAAAAACTGTTTTTCAAAAACCTGAACATACATTTCCTTATCTAATTTCAGAAAATAATGTTCATACGAATTACTGCTTACCTCTTTCCGTAAAGTTGTGCGAGAACCGTAATTAAATGTCCTATCCTTCTTCATTTTTGCTTCCATTTTACGTTCCTTATTGCCAAATAAATCCATATCAGCAATTACGGAATATGACCTACCAATAACCCCAAATATACTCCTAATAGCTACAAAAGGCGCGACGATTAAGCTATTGATAATTTTTCCGATGAGTGCGCCCACTTCTTCATCAAATGTTGTCGGTTCTTGCACATCATCCACGATCCGATATCGTGAAGCAAGCGGCAAAAGCAAAAAACGATTAACTTCTACAAAAAGATATTCCCCGCGTTTAGAAAAACGGAAGAAATAAGAAAGCAGTAGATCATTACGCTGATCTTGAATTCGCATCCACTTATAGTACCGAATAGTGGGATCATTTTCATCGCGATATTTTTCTACACATTCTGTACCAACATAAGTAATAGGTGGTTTCGCAATATTGGGCAAAATCCAATCGAAATCACGAACTTGGCTCCCATTGACAAATAAAAAGTCACACGCGGCAAAACCGGTGAACTCACATTTGCGCAGCATCTGCTCAATAGCTGAATATAATTCTGAAAAGGTAAACGCCTTAATCTCAGTGGTTTGTCCCATATCTTCACGAGGGTGGCTAATATTAATGGGGAATGACCAACCACCAATATTTAATCCGGCACCTACAAACGGAACAAAACCATCATATACAACCAAATTTTGGTTAGGGCCGGGCACCGGTCGCGATGGGATTTTCGCTCCATAATTATTCTCAAGTGTTTGTTCAAACCACGCCAAAGCATAACTTTTTTTGTCCTTGACCAGACCTAGCAACCAATTATTTTCAACGTTTAACTTATCAAGATAAACAAATGCAAGAATAATCCAGGAAACAACCAGAACAGCAAGCTCATATCCAAAATCAAGAAACAATACAACACTAGCTACTCCTATTATAAACGTAAAAATGTTCTGATATTTCTTTTCACGAGCATCTAGTAAAGAACTGATACGTATTAGCTTTCGAATATCAATGCCAAGCTCAGGGGCCAAGGCTTTTTTCTTTTCCTGCGTAAGTTTAATGACTTTGTTGCGCAAAGAATTATTCAATAACAGGCTGGTTATCAGATAATGAGTCATTTTATTAGACATTAATGAAATTTGTGTGTCATCCTGTGTTGGATGGGAAACCGCGGTTTTTTGAGGGGTAGACACAAGTGTCTCATCATTCATAACAACCTCCTAGTGATTTATCCAACATATATATAGCCCAACAATTTTCTACTCTAAATGAGCACTGCCTATTCACGTTACGCAAAGGTTATTGAAAAACAGAGTGATATCATCTATTAACAATCATAAGGCCATCATACCACTCCTTTCTACCCCATGTCTACCCTTAATTGCACAGCTCTGTTTCATAGACAAACAATAATTACTCACCGATCCTTAAAAATAATGTATCAGAACGACAATGCCTGTTTTGTCTCTCTATACAACCGTTTTTTTTAAAAATTGATCAACTTTTCGTACACTTAGCCGTTCTTCTGCAAAAATGGTTAATATTCCATATATTCGGACCGTACTTCTACGAGAATGGTCGATTTTTCATATATTTTAACCGTTTACCTACAAGAATGGTCGATTTCTCTCAAATATTAATCGTTCCTCTGCAAGAAGGGTCGATTTCGCTCAAATTTTAACCGTTCTTCTACAAGAATAATCAAATTTCCATAAATTTTAGCCACCCACCGGCAATAATCACTGTCTACACGAAAATATTGCTTATATTTATGGGTTTTCTATCAAAAAATCTGGTTCGATGCACCACAAAGCCAAAAAAAGTCCGGCGATAGACATATTTCTTAAGAAGCGATATACTAAATATGATCAGTGGCTTAATTCTGGTTCACATAACCTGACAAACGTCGTCTGTTAAAGGTAATTGGTAAATGGTAAATGGTAATTAAACGCGATAGGCAATTACCAATTACCATTTACTATTTACCAACCACATTCCACCCACCAAGGAGATTCCCATGTTCCGCTGCATCCTCGACGTCAATAGTCCCTATCACGTGGAACTACCCGACTGTAAAGAGCGCGAGAAGGTGCGTTGGCTGGCCGAAGCCTTTGTAAGTTACGATCAAAGCCTGCCTTTGGCCGAACAATCCCCTTATACGCCCGAATTAATCGCCCTGCTGGCCCAATGTCCGCCCTATCGCCAGGGCCGGCAGCAAGGCGAGGCCCAACGCACTATTGCCTCCGAATCGCTCAAAATTCTCGACCAACAGACCAAAAAGGTCATCGAAGACATCTACTATTGCCTGCGCGCCCGCTTTTTAGACACACCCAGCCGCTTAGAGGCGTGGGGGTTCAATATGAAACAAACCACGCGCCATATTCTCTGGCCGCACACCCGCGCCGAGCGTTTAACCCTACTCAGCAGCTACATCGAGCAAGAATTGAGCCGCCCCGAGGCTTCACGGCTCACCACGCCCCATTTACCGGACGTCATCCAACTGCGCGACGCCATAAAAGCCAAACAGGCCATTTACAAGGCCGGTCTCACCCGCCGCAAGCAAAGTAACGCCATCGGCTACGCTCTGGCCCAACAAATGACCTATGCTCTCCGCGCCGCCGGTACTTTTCTGATTTCCCGCCGGTTTAACTATACCATCACCCGCGATTTGGAGAATTGGGGCTATAAGGTGGTCAAGAAGTCGGCTCAGACGGTGGAGGAGGGGTAAAGTGGGGGAAGCCGTTAGCCGGTAGCGGTTAGCCGGTAGTTTGGGGGGAAGCGGTTAGCTATTAGCAGTTAGCCGGTAGCTTTAGGGGTAAGTGGGTGTGGGGGCGTTAATAATTGTCGCTACGTGAGGATAGTTGCGCTAAAAAGGAGAAAGTTGATTGCCGATGGCCGCCGCGCTGTTGAACGCAGCCACAATGAATATCGCCGCCGCGAAAACTTGAATATGGCCCAGGTGATCACTATCGCCGGATGAAATTATTGTATTGGATGGTATGTGATACAGGAAAGAAGTTGCGTATCCCTGAATGCGGTTCAGTTTATGGGGCGAGATAGAAACACTGAATTAATGATGGAAATGAAAACAGTGATCTGCTCCAGATTGTCTTCTCATTAATCCCCTATCAAGAAAATCTCTCATTGAAAGGCTAAATTCAGTGAAATCATCATGTTCAGCGTTTCAGTGTTTCAATGCGTGTCGGTTGCCCCAAATAAAAATGCTCCCCGTATCCCAATAAAGTATCAAGTGTTGAAAAATTCATGCTATAATGTTCGTAGCGCCCTATCAGGAGGTTGTGGATGAATTGGCAAAATTATATTACGGTTGATCCCTCTATTTGCCACGGTCGTGCGTGCATTAAAGGTACGCGCATTATGGTTTCTGTCGTTCTTGATAATTTGGCTGCCGGTTTAAGTATCAATGAAATTATCAGCAGTTATCCCTCGCTAATGCCACCGGCGATCCAGGCTACAATGGCTTATGCCGCCGAATTAGCCCGTGAACGGGTTATCGAGCTACCGACCTAAATCATGAAATTCAAAATTGATGAAAATTTACGGGTTGAGGTGGCAGAGGTGTTCCAGCAGGCTGGTTATGATGCAGCTACCGTATATGACCAAAATTTGGCGGGGGAAGCTGATAATAAGCTAGCTGTGGTTTGTCAATCCGAACAGCGGGCATTGATTACGCTTGATACCGACTTTGCCGATATTGGAACGTATCTACCAGGACAATATGCAGGGCTAATCGTTTTACGGCTCAAATATCAGGACAAAAACAGTGTATTGAAAGTTGTTACCAATCTGATTAAGGCTTTTACTGCGGAAGAATTAGTGGGACATTTATGGATAGTCGATGAAAAGCGAATCAGGGTTAGAAGTTGAGTTGATAGCACCGGCACGATGGGAAATTGATCTCGATATACTCACAGCCCCGTTGAAAGGATAAATAGCAAATGCTTATTCTAAAATGCACGCAAAAAGCCGCGAAAGAGCTGGGGATTAAGCCTGGTGACCTCCATAGTATTGCGGCGGAGGATAATCATACCGTATTAGGCGATTGGTTTGTTAATACGTTCAAAATTGGACATAGCAAGTATATCATGTTCGCCAATGCGGCGACATTGTATTCACTTCTGTTTGAATATAAGAAAAAAGATTTGGCCGATGTGGGGGCGCTGTTTAGAAGCCTGCTGCAAGCCAATTTGCAGGCAGAGGGCTTTGATAGCCACATCATCGACACATTATTGGCTGACTATCAAGCAGTAACCCTGGCTAAAACCGATAGCCGCAGCGTGTTGGGATCGATGAATGATTTGGCCTTTATGTATCAAACGCTTATTGTTCATCGCAGCGGGCCGAAAATTGTTAATCTCAATCAGGGGATATACGACGTTAATCGCACGCCGCAGCTAAAACGAGACGGTCATTATTCTATCGAATTATTGAAAGAGCGGTTGGCGACCGTGCAGCCGTAAAAATCTTGGCGATATGAGTTTGCTCTCAATTGCGTTCGCTGCTATCACTTTGTTGGGGAGTACGTTCCCCAATTAAAGCAATATCTTGGCGTAACCAATCGTTGACTACGGTCTCAATGGCTATATTTTTTGCTTTAGCCAATTCATATACAAACTTTGCGACATCCGGTTCAAGATAGATGGGTAAATTGAGTTCAACACCCGGACGATAGAACTTACCACGCTCGCCTTTAGAAAAATCGTATTCTTTTCTCATATTTCATAATCCTCATACTGGCTGATTTCATCTTTGGTGGCTTTCCAAGCCGAAATAATCCGAATAATCCATTCATCGGTCGCTACTTCTCGAAAAGTATGAACTACAACCAATACAACATCGTGGCTGTCTTTCCCCATCGTTATCCAGCGTTCTTCTTCATGACTATGTTCTTCATCAAAAATAGAAATAGAGAATGGGTCTAAAAATATCTCAGCCGCACGTGTAAAAGCTACTTTATGTTTTTGTATATGCTGTGAGCCTTATTTGGATCCCATTCAAATGTATAACGCACTCTATCAACTCCAATAAAATCGCCTTCTCCTTATCGTTCTATCAATCCCCTAATAATCTGTTTTCGCTCTGAGAAACCAGGGTTTTCACCTTCATAAACGAAAGCACGTTTGCCCACGAGCCATCTTAAGCACGAAATTGACTTTATAGTCGAAAACCCTGGTTTCTTCCGGGCTAATCTGTGAATATCGGTGTCACTCTGTGGACCACCCCACTCTCGACCGATGGGCTAGCCCGTCTCCGTCTTTACCCCAAAGGCATGGCGAATTTTTGCCACAATCTCCGAGGCGGAGCGCATAATCAGTGCGCTGGTCGATTCAACGCGATCATCGAGGATTTCATCTTGTTTAATGCGACGGGTGGCCATAATCTGGCCCAACTGCTCTAAAATGGTGTGGTTGGCCTGTAAAATCGGCTCCAAACCGCTTTGCGGGATTTCAATCAGCTCGCACAGCGTAATAGCGGTGACGGTTGTGGCGCGAGGCTGTCCGGTGAAGAGCGCCATCTCGCCAAAATAGCCGCCCGGTCCAACGCGCTCAACTTCGACGAGTTGGTCGTGACGATTGGTTTGTTTGATCGACACAATGCCCGATGAGACAACATACATTGAATCGGTAGCCATACCGGCTTTGAAGATAGCGTCACCGGCGGTGTAGACGTTTTTATAGCAAACTGCCGCCAAAGACTCTAAATCGGTGGGGGAGAGGAACGTAAAAAGGTCAACCTGGTGAAGTTCGTCGGCAATGGTGGCGCTGTGTATTTCGGGCCGTTCGTTTTCGTCGCGGGTACCGACGCGATACTTGACCGCCGCCGGTTCGATGCCGACTTTGGAAAATTCGTGCCAAATATTCATAAAAAGCTGCTCTTTACCCATAAATTGGGCCATATAATCTTCAAAATAGACCCACACCAGGTATTGGTAGGGCTGCGTGGTCATATCGAACAAACGCACGGCGGGTGGCGGCTCGCTTAGCACGCGCGACGACTTTAAGACGGCATCGAGCAGCAAACGGCGCACCAATACCGGCGGAGCATCGTCATCGACCGAAACGGTGAACCAGGCCGAGTATTTTTTGTCGGGTAGGTTATAATTATGGACAATGCGGTCCGATGCTACTCGATTAGGGATAATATAAATGCTGTGATTGAAAGATCGAATGCGCGTGGATTTCCAGGTGATGTCAACCACCTGACCAATCTCGCCATCGGGCAATTCAATCCAATGGCCAACGCTATAGGGGCGATCGAGCGTCACCGCCAGCCCCGAGAAGAGATCGGACAGGATATTTTGCAGCGCCAGCCCCAATACCCCGGCAATAATGCCGGTTGAGATGAGCAAGCCGGTTGTTTGGCGCTCGAAGACAAAGGTGGCGATGCTGTAGAGGGTTAGCAAGAAAATTGTAGCGGCTACCACGCCGCGCAGCAGTCGCGGCGCTTGATCATTGTCGAAAAGCTGCTGAAACGCTCCCTCCCAGAAAAAAAGCTCTAAGGCGCGGTTAAGTAGCCAGCCGCCGGCCAGCCACAGCAATGTCGCCCCAATTTTGTCGATGGTCTCGGCGCTTATCAGCCCATTGAGATAAACCGCAACCGTATAGCGCAGTAACGCGACAAGACTGAGGATTAAAACGGGTATGCCGATTAATTCGATAAACCAAACCAGCTTTGGATAGCGATTGAGTCCAAAATGGCCGCCGATAGTTTGGCGCGTGCTGAGTAATACCAAAAAGGCGATGAGAATTAGGGCAGCTACCTCTATTGGAAAGGTTTCAGTTGAATCGTTGACGTTATTCCATAGTTGATCCATTGTTTGTTTCTCCTTTTGGGGAAAATAGGTATACGCTAGCAACACCTATAATAAAAAATGTTGGCATAATGGACAATGCTGAGGGAAGATGAGGGGAGAATTGTGAATGGTGAATAATTAATAATTAATGGTGAATGGGAAAGAAATAACTTTACAGTTCACCGTTTATTATTCACCATTCATTATTTGTTTTCGGTTTGTTGAGATTAACCTAAAATTGGGGCAACTGACGTCATTTCGCGTGAAGAATGAGCGAGAAATCCCCAACAACATTCACTTGCCATCAAAGTTCGAGGGGATTTCGCCTCGCACGCTCGTCGAAATGACATATGAACTTGGAAATCCCCGACAACATTCACTTATAATCAAAGTTCGAGGGGATTTCTCCTCGCACGCTCGTCGAAATGACATGGGGATGTGAAATGTCAATAGAATTTGAGTTTTTGCGGGGTATCTCTAAAAATGGAGCCGGATCGTCCGTCGCCCGCCGATTTGCCAACCGGTGACTTGGATTAAGCGGGTAGGTTGGTTCGATTGAGCCATTGCTCGTTTTGTTGCCTTGTCTTTTTGAGAAAATCAGAGATTAAAAAGGCCAGCTCAAGTGATTGCTTGGCATTAAGCCGGGGATCGCAGCGGGTGATGTATTTATCGGCTAAACCTTGCTCGGTAATCGCTTCGGCACCGCCCACACACTCGGTAACGTTCTGGCCGGTCATTTCGCAGTGAATACCGCCCGGATAAGTGCCTGCGGCGTGATGCATATCGAAAAATTGGTGAACTTCGGCCAAAATTTGGTTAAAGGGGCGCGTTTTTATGCCCGATGTCGTGGATATGGTGTTACCGTGCATTGGATCGCAGCTCCAAATGACATGATAGCCTTCACGCTGCACATGCCGGATTAAAGGCGGCAATTTGGCGGCAATTTTGTCGGCTCCCATGCGAATAATAAGGGTTAGGCGGCCCGGTTGGTTGTCGGGGTTCAAGATGTCGATGAGGCGGCCTAAATCGTCGGCATTGAGCGACGGACCAACTTTTAGGCCGATGGGATTGCGTATGCCGCGCACAAATTCGATATGGGCCTGGTCAATCTGTCGTGTTCGGTCGCCAACCCAGATCATATGGGCCGAGCAGTCGTACCAGCCGCCATTATGAGGATGCAACCGGGTTAGCGCCTCTTCATAGTTCAACAACAGCGCCTCGTGCGAGGTATAGAGCGTGGTCTCGCGAATGATGGCGCGGTCGGTCATGCGCAGGCCACAAGCTTCCATAAAAGCCAGCGCCTCGCCGATACGGTCGGCTAAATGACGATATTTTTCCCCCAAAGGGCTATCTTTAACAAACTCCAGGTTCCAACGATGCACTTGGAACAAATCGCCCAATCCGCCCTTGGTATAAGCCCGTAATAAGTTCAACGTCACTGCCGATTGGTTATAAGCCTGCTCCAAGCGCCGGGGATCGGGCGTTCGCGCCGTCGGGGTGAAATCAATATCGTTAATCATATCGCCCCGGTAGCTAGGCAGCGCGATACCGTCGATAACCTCGCTATCGCTGGAGCGGGGCTTGGCAAATTGGCCGGCCAGGCGGGCGACCTTGACCACAGGGCAACTTCCGGCAAATGTCAGCACTACGGCCATCTGCAACAGAATTTTGCAGGTATCTTCGATCTTCGCTGCGTTGAATTCGGCGAAACTTTCGGCACAATCGCCACCTTGCAGCAAAAATGCCTTGCCCTCGGCCACACGGGCTAAGGCCTGGTTCAATTGCTCGATTTCGGCAGCAAAGACAAGGGGCGGTTTGGCCCGAAGCTCCGTTTCGGTGCGGTGCAGCAGCGTCGGGTCGGGATAATGGGGCTGCTGGGCAATCGGTTTGCTGCGCCAGCTAGAAGGTGTCCAAGCGTTTTTTTTCATGGTATCGATTAGGCTATCATCACGAATTTTTGTGCGGTGGTGACGGTTATTGACGTGACTCGTTCAAAACGTAGTGAGATTTGCGCTAAAACGTAAGGCGTAAAACGTAATCCTGATATTACGTCTTACGTTTTACGCTTTATAAGAACATCCCCTGCACTCTAAATGAGCCACGGTTATTTATTGTCACCATCGCACACGTTAGATTAGTCCATCTCGATAAATTATCAAAATTTCCGGCGAGAGCAATGAAACCTTCTAAATTGTGGTTTTATTTTGGAAAAAGTTGTAAGCTCGCAGTAGACTGAAACGAAAACCGATAAAATAAAGTAGTAACAACGCTTATGCATATCACTATTCTCACTTACGGCTCACACGGCGATATTCGGCCTTATATAGCATTGGGTCGAGGCTTAAAGCAGGCGGGGTATTCAATTCGGGTGGCGACGCACGCCCATTACCAACCATTTGTAAATCAATACGATCTTGATTTTGCCGATGCCGGCGGTGATCCGCGCCAAATTCTGGCCAGCAAGGAAGGACAAAACTGGGTTGAGTCCGGGCAGAATGTATTTCAATTTGTGCGGCACGTGTTGGCCATGGGCAAAAATGTTATGAATCCGATGTTGGAGCAAGCTTGGCTAGCTTGTCAAAATACGGATGCCATTATCTTTTCGGTATTTGGAATACCGGGCTATCACATTGCTGAGAAGCTTGGTATACCATGTATGGCCGCCTGGTTGCAGCCGCTCAGCCCAACTCGCGAATTTGCAAGCCCGGCTATCCCGCCTGGCTGGGAGTTTGGGTCAACCTTCAATCGCTTGACCCATAACTTTATTTCTGTGTTAACGTGGCTGCCGTTTCGCGCCGTCGTTAATGCCTGGCGTACGGAAACGCTCCACCTGCCGCCAATGGGGTTGCGAGGTCCATTGTTGCGGTTTCGCAAGCAGGAGATACCGATTATGTACGGCTACAGTCCGTCGGTTATTCCGCCGCCGACCGATTGGCCCTCACTGTTTTCGGTGACGGGGTATTGGTTTCTTGATCGGGATGATGATTGGCAGCCACCGGCTGATCTGGTCGATTTTTTAGAAGAGGGGCCGCCGCCGGTTTATATTGGGTTCGGCAGTATGCCTAGCCGCGATCCGGAAGCGCTGCTTGATTTAGGGATGAAGGCCTTAGAAACGGTAGGGCAACGAGGCGTATTGTTAGCAGGCTGGAGCGGCTTGAAACATCACGGTGAGCAGCCTTATCTAAACCGGGATATTTTCATTGTCGAGGCGGTTCCGCACGACTGGCTATTTCCTCAGATGGCAGCAGTGGTACATCACGGGGGCGCGGGAACAACGGCGGCAGCGCTGCGGGCCGGGGTGCCGTCGATAATTTCGCCGTTTTTCGCCGATCAGCCTTTTTGGGGGCATCGTGTGGCAAGGTTAGGTGTAGGGCCAAAGCCAATCATGCGCAAGAATTTAACAGTCGCTAACTTGACAGCGGCTATTCGGCAATCTATCAATAAGAACACGATGCGTCAACGGGCAGCAGAAATCGGACGCAACATTCGGGCTGAGGATGGCATTGCTCGCGCTGTTGAAGTAGTTAAAGCTCGCTTGGGATGAGAAAAAAGGTGAGGAAGTATGTATTGCCTGTGGTGTAAAAGGTTGGCCTACGTTACTTACTCAACTTTGATATCGATCTGGCTGCTTCCTTTTTCTTCAATGAAGGCGGTGACAAAACGGTCGATAAAGCGAAGCCAGCGCTTTTGTTCAATCGCTCCCAGGTCGATGGGGTTAATACCGCGCCGCCATTCGGTTCGATAATCATATTTCGCTTTGCGCAGGTTGGCTTTATCAAGATGGGCCAACGTTAGTTTAGCACCGCATAAATCTGCGCCGGCAAGATTGGCGTTGTGAAGGGAAACTTCGGTTAAGTTGGCGTCGCTAAGGTTGGCCCCGCTGAGGTTGGCGTTGGTTAAATTGGCTTCGCTAAGGTTGGCACCACTGAGGTTGGCACCACTTAAATTAACCCCATTTAAATCTGCGGCACTGAGGTTGGCACCGGCTAAACTGGCTCCGGTTAAATCGGCTTCGTGTAAATTGGCGAAAACCA
>JAGRBZ010000282.1 GCA_020433805.1 Anaerolineae bacterium | reverse complement strand
GATTGGGGCGATCATTACATCATCACCTTCGAGCGAAAATGAAAAAAATTATTCTTTACAATCCGCAGTCCTCTTCCAACAAAAAACCGATTATGCCGCTGTCACTGCTGGCCGTAGGCGCGATGCTGGAAGATACCTACGATTACGAAATAATCGATGGTAATCTCGAAGCCGATGCGCTGACTCGACTCGATGCCGAAATTAGCGCGTGCGGGACGCCGCCGATTGTCGCGGTGACCGTGATGCCGGGGCCGCAGTTGCAGCAGTCGGTGCCGCTCTGCCGTGAGTTAAAACGTCGTCACCCGCAGATGACCATGATCTGGGGCGGCTATTTTCCCACCCAGCACTGGGACTCATGTTTGCGCTCGGATTTTGTCGATGTTGTCATTCGCGGCCACGGCGAGGTCGTTTTTCGCCAGGTGCTCGATGCGTTGACCACCGGCCAACCGCAGCTTAAGGATATCGCCGGAGTAGCCTATTGCGATGAAAATGGCGAACCGGTTACTACGATGGAAGCACCCATCCCCAATCCCGCTAAACTGCCGCTCATGAATTTCGACCGCGTGCCGGTCGAGCGCTATGTGCGTCCGACCTTTATGGGGTCACGAACGTTAGGGTATCATTCATCCTATGGCTGCCCCTTCTTCTGCAACTTTTGTGCCGTGGTCAATATGGTCAACGGACGCTGGCTGCCCCAAACGGCAGAGCAGGTGGCGCATGTGGTCGAAACCTACAACCGGCGCTGGGGTGTCAATGCCGTCGAGTTTTTCGACAACAATTTCTTCACCCACCACAATCGCGTTGCCGAATTTTCGGAGCGAATCATGCCGCTGGGCATCAGTTGGTGGGGCGAAGGACGCATCGACACGATGCTCAAATTTTCGACGCGCACCTGGCAGTTGATGCGCGACTCCGGCCTACGCATGGTTTTTTTAGGTGCCGAGTCCGGCTCGATGGAAACGCTCAAGCGGATGGACAAAGGCGGCAAGATGTCGCCGGAAAAAACGCTGGAGATGGCTCGGATGATGAAGGAATGGGACATCGTGCCAGAGTTCTCTTTCGTGATGGGCAATCCGCCCGATCCTGAAACCGATATGCACGAGACGATGGAGTTCATCCGGCAGGTCAAACAGGTTAACCCGGCCTCGGAAATCATCATGTACCTCTACAGCCCGGTCCCACTTTCCGGTGAGTTGTACGAGCAGGCCAAAGCCGATGGCTTCGCCTTTCCTGAGACATTGGAGGAATGGATCAGCCCGGAGTGGCTCAACTTCTCGCAGCGCCGCAGCCATACTATGCCCTGGATCAAACAAACGCTGCAACAACAAATTCTCGATTTCGAGCGCGTTCTCAATGCCTACTATCCTACTACGACTGATATCAAATTGACCCAAAACTGGCGCAACATTCTGAGAGTGGCTTCTGCCGCCCGCTACCACATGCGTTTCTATCGCTTTCCCATCGAACTCCGCGCCTTACATCGTATGGTAGCGTATCAACGCCCGGAAACATCGGGATTTTAAGGAGACGGAGATTGGAGACTAGAGATTAGAGACTAGAGATTGGAATTTATACATAATCTTCAGTTACCAGTCTCTAATTACCAGTTACCAATCTCCAATTACCACCATGCTTTCAAAACTCAAACAAAAATTCATTCCCACCACGCCCACCCCGGTCGATATTCTGACCGGCTACGCCCATTGGTCGAAAAGTTACCAAGCATCTCCACACAATCCGCTGATGGAGGTTGAGCAGCAGGCCATGTTGGGCCTCATCCCGGTTGATCTGCGCGATTATGGGTGTCTGGATATGGCCTGTGGTAGTGGGCGTTACACGTTGCTGCTGCAAGCGCGGCGTGCTAACTGCGTCTTCGGCATCGATTATTCAGCCGATATGTTGGTTCAAGCCAAAAAAGTTGATCTTGGTGGTCATCTCATTCGAGCGCCCTTTTGGCCGCTGCCACTGCCTGATGACCATTTTGATCTAATTACCTGCGGCATGGCTGTCGGCCATGAGCAAAACCTGCCCCAACTCATCGCCGAATGTGCCAGGGTGTTACGACCCGGTGGTTTGCTCATTTACTCCGATTTACATCCCTTCGGCGCATCTGCCGGTTGGCAGCGCACCTTCAAAGCGGACAACGGCACCACTTACCAACTAGAACACCATTTTCACACCTTGAGCGATCATGATCACGTCTGCCGTGAGGCCGGTTTGCAAATAGAAACTGTTCTAGAACCATCCCTTCCTACCAACGTAGACCCACACCAAAACCCGGTCGTCTTAGTCATTAAAGCGACTAAGGCAGACCCAATCTCCAATCTCCAATCTCCAATCTCCTAATCTCCCTCTCCATGTTTCGCCGCTCCTTCACCTTTATCAATGTCACTGTGCTAACCGCAGCCGGGCCAATTGGCCATGCGCTGCGCGTCACCGGCTCGCGTATTGCTGCCATCGACACGCCGCCGCAAAAACGAGATGTGGTCATCGATGGGCAGGGCAGTTTGCTGATTCCGGGTTTGATCAATGCCCATGACCATCTGGAACTCAACACCTTCCAGCGTATCAAATATCGTGAGCGCTACAGCCATTCAGTGCAATGGATTGAAGATATCGAGGCCCGTTTCGATACAAATCCGGAGCTTGTCGAACCCCGTCGCCAGCCGCTGGCTGACCGGTTGCTGATTGGCGCGGTGAAAAATTTGCTAAGTGGTGTGACGACGGTTTGCCATCACAATCCGCTCCATCGACCCCTGCGCTACAATTACCCTATTCGTGTAGTAAAAAACTATGGGTTTTGCCATTCTTTATTTCGAGGGGATGATCCGGAGACTAGTTATCATCAAACGAAGGCCAATTATCCGTGGATAATTCATCTGGCCGAAGGGTGTGATGACGCAGCGCGGCAGGAATTTGAGCAGTTGGATCGCGCCGGATTGGTGCAGCCTAACACGGTGTTAGTTCATGGGGTAGGTTTGACGCCGTCACAGCGACATGGGCTTATCGAGCGCGGTGGCGGGCTGGTGTGGTGCCCTGGTTCAAATTTGTTTATGTTAGGCGAGACGGCTCAGGTAGGTGGGTTGGCTGAGGCGGGTAAGTTGGCTCTTGGCAGCGACTCGCGCTTAAGTGGAGAAGGTGATCTTTTGGCTGAGCTGCGGGTTGCGGCGGCCACGCATCAACTTTCAGCGGCGGCGCTTTTTCGAACGGTAACGCTGGATGCGGCGCGGCTGCTGCGAATCCGGCAGGCGGGAGTTGGCAACCTTGAAGTTGGTGGTGCGGCGGATTTGATTCTGCTTCCGTCTCCCGGTGAGAGTAGCGGAGTTGCGTGTAGCCCCCCCAACCCCCCAAAGGGGGGAGAGCCAGATTTAATTCCCCCCTTTGGGGGGGTAGGGGGGCCAGAGTCCGCTACCGATTTAAATCCACCCCCAAGGGAAGATATCTTATTTTCCGCTATCCACCAACAGACGCGAGCTACGCTCAATCTCGTGATGTTGGCCGGCAACCCGTTGGTTGGGGCCGAGTCGATGCAGCCCGTTTTTGATGCTACCAACGCAGCATGCCAAAATGTCCAGGTCGATGGCGTATCGAAGCTGATGCACCGTAAATTGGTCAATCGTCTGCGCCGCATGACAATTGCAGAGCCGGGACTAACGTGGTAGGGTGCAAGGAGCCTCAGTAGATCAAAATTTGAGGAGTGAGGTATCCTCAGATGCCGAACTCAGCCGCATCTGAGGATGCTGGCTCCTCGAAAATTGGATCTGCTGAGCCTGCTTTAATCGAGCGTTGCTCCGGTAAGCTGCGCCCCATTTAGCTGAACTCCAATGAGATTTGCTCTGCGCAAATCGGCATTGCTGAGATTAGTGCCTTGCAGGTTGGCTCCGGTTAGATCAGCATTTTGTAAATTGGTGTGAATTAAATTTAAGCCGCTCAAATTGGTATTGTGAAGCTGGGCATTCGATAAATCTGCGTCGATTACCTCTGTCAGGTGGGTTAGATCGAGATCGCTCAAATTGGCACCGCTCAGGTTAACTCCCGACAGCGGCAAACTGATGATCGATGTTGCGCGTAAATCAACATGGCTTAAGTTGGTTCGGGTGTCGGTTCGGGCATAAGATAAATCTGTGCCGGTTAAAATCGCGCCGGTAAGATCGGTAGAGCTTAAATTTTGGTGCGAAAGGTCAAGCCCTGACAGATTCGCACCTTTTAAGTTCGCTCTGGAGAGCAATGTAGTCGTATCGACGATGGTATTCCGCAAGTCGGCCCCGTTTAGATCAACGTGACGGAGGTCGGCATGACGCAAATCGGCCCCTTGAAGGTTGGCCCCAACCAGACTGCCGCCTTTAAATTTGATGTTGCTTAAGTTGGCGTCACGCAAGTTTGCGCCGGTAAGATTCATTCCGTCTAGATTATGCGACAACCGGCGGTTGACTGCCGACAAATTTTGGCCACTCAAATCAGCGTTACTTAAATTCGTCAGGTAAAAGTTGATACCTTCTAAGCGAGCCTGACGCAGATCTGCCCCGGTTAGATTGGCCTTGACAAAACTGGCCGAGCGTAAATCGGACCCATTGAAGTTGGCTCCGGTAAGGTTCGCGCCTACAAACGAAACATCGCGCAAATCGCGTTCGCTGAGATCGACTCCGGCGAAATCAACCGCATTTAGCTCCGCGCCCACAAAACTGTAGGCGTTTACATCAAAATCGGGGCGATCATCCAATTGCCAGGCGCAATGGGGGGGGCAAATACGGGCTTGTTCAGCCGCTTCATACACGGTGGTCGGTAAAGGCGTCGGCTCTGGTGTTGGATCGGGCAGCGTCACGGTTACCTCATCCGCCGGTTCGCATAGTGGATCGCCATTCGATTGGGCGGCAGCCAGAACAACAAAAATTTTAGAAACGGTACAGGAAGTAATATCATCGGAGAGAATCGTATAGGCGATTTCCCAGATGAGTAGGGTAACGATCACGAGGATAATCGCCACCCGACGAAGGAGAGACGGTTTTATAATATTGGGCATTGTGTTTTCCAAGTGTATACAGGTTGAGCTACAAGTCGTACCGTAGCAAACAACAGTGTTTGTGAAATGGCCAACAGCGCCGTTGGCGATAATACGCTTATTTTAATTATACTCGGTTTTGAAATGCTGATAAGAGGCTAATCATCTACGGTAGGGTAATCGTAGATATACAGTGGGTTTTCTTAAGGTGTAAGGTCAGGAGGGCTTATTTCCGCACAATTTTGGCAAAGAGTAGTACTGCTATTGGGATGGAGCGTAACGGTGGCTTATATTGTCATCGTTCAAACTCTGCCTGTCCTGGGCGATGTTACGCATGGCTTTGTCGGCCATTATACAGCCTCGCGTTTGCTTAGCCACGCTGAATTTGGCCCCCAAGTCTACCACGACGATTGGTTTGCCGGGCAGGTGCAGCGCTACACCGGCCCATCTGTATTTGAAATTTTTACACCTAATCTGCCGACGGTATCTCTACTGGCTTTGCCATTGGCCGGGCTATCTGCTCAGTTGAGCCGTGATGTCTGGATTGGGTTAAGTGTATTGGCTCTTTTCTGTACGTGCGGCGTGTTGCTTAGGGTTGGGGTAGCTTTGGATCAATCGTGGGAGCGAAGCAGTTGGATTTTGCTGGTGGGGGTGGTGGTTTTGCTGCCTGCTATTGGAGCCAACTTGGAAGTTGGCCAGACCTATCTGTTTTTGAGCCTGCTGCTGGCGCTGGCCTTATGGGGGGTGGTTTATCAGGTCAATGCGTTATTAGGCGGGGCATTGGGTGTGGCTTTCGTCCTAAAGACGTGCGGGCTGTTTTTGTGGCTTGTTTTGCTTTTTCAGCAGCGCTGGCGAGCGCTGGGGGCGGGTATCGGACTGATAGTGGGCGTTTCCCTGGCGAGTCTGCCCTGGATCGGATTGAACACCTGGCTGGCCTATCCGTTAGCCGTTCAAGAATTTAGCGGGCGCGGGTCGCTGGCGGTTTCTGCTTACCAAACTATCGCCGGTCTATTCAAACATCTGTTTGCCTTTGATCCTGTTTGGAATTCGGCCCCCATAAACGATTGGCCGCTGGTTGCCGTCATTGCCCCGGTGGCGATCACGCTTGTTGGGCTGGGGTTGACGATTTGGCTCGGCCGGAGCAGCGATCCGCCGCTGTTTTTTGCTGCGTTGCTGCCGCCGGCGATTATCGCGATGCCGGTGGCTGAAGAGTATCATTTTGTACTCTTATTGAGTTCGATTTTTGTTATCATCAGTTATATGCTTAAGTGGTCGCCGCTGCTTTTCATCGACCAGACAAAAGAACGTGGGACAAACTTAAGTTTGTCCTACAATAGTGAGCATAAAGGCGTTTGGCTAGGATTGGGGGCGGCGCTTTTGTTGCTGATTGCCCCGATTCCGTTTAAATACGCCGACTGGGACAGCGGCTGGTGGGCATTGTTGGCCTACCCCCGTTTGTATGGAGCCGGGTTGTTGTGGATAGTGGCGATTAAACTTCTGTATAACGCAAGATTTGGGCTGCGGTTTCAGGCGGAGTAGGGTTGATGTAAAAACCCGACCCCCACTCGAAGCCGGCGGTTCTACCCAGCCGGGGCATCAATTCGATGTGCCAATGGTAATCCTGTTCGATAGTAGACCAGTAGCCTGCCCGTGGTCGGCGGAAAGGAGCCATATGCAGCATATAGTTGAAGGACGGATTTTTGAGCGCACTCCGCAGTTTTTTCAAGACTATTTTTAAAACTTTACTTAAATCAACTATCTCTTCCCAATTGATATAGGTATAATCGGCGCTGTGCCGTTTCGGTAGTATCCACAGTTCAAATGGAAATCGGGCCGCATAGGGAGACAGCGCCACAAAATGGTCTGTTTCAACCACCAGGCGTTCTCTAAAAATTTTGGTTTCCTGCTTGATATAATCGCAAAAAATACAGCGCCGCTTATACTCAAAATATTCCATCGAGGCCATCAATTCCTCTTTAACCCGCTTAGGTGTGATAGGGGTAGCGATTAATTGGGAATGGGCGTGTTGAATAGTAGCCCCGGCGGCCTGTCCTTGATTTTTGAAAATTAGCACGTACTTAAAGCGATCGTCGCCTTGAAGGTCCATAATCCGCTGGCGATAGGTTGTCATCACCTTCGCTATATGCGCTTCCGGCAGATCGACCAGGTCTTTTTCATGATCCGGAGTTTCTATGATGACCTCGTGAGCACCCACCCCGTTAATCATATCACACAACCACATCCCCTCACGTTCCAACTCGCCCTCGATGCGAAGCGCCGGAAATTTGTTGGGAACCACACGCACTTCCCATCCTGGTGTGTTTGGTGTGGTCTCTGGGCGGCGGATTGAAAAGACTTCTAATGGCGGATTTAATTCACTACCTTCACAGAAAACGCAAGGGCCTGGCTGTCTGATTTCGGCATCGACCTTAAATTCTTTTGGTCTTTTTCCCCGTTCAGTAGCAATAATGACCCAGCGCCCAACGATGGGATCTTTGCGTAATTCGGGCATCCATTGCCTCCATTCTGATTACTGTGGTTAATTGGGCCTATCTTTTTTAGTACTACAACGAGACTTGGGTCTGAGAAACCAGGCTTTTAACTTCAGAACTGAAATATGCGCTTGCGTGAGCCGTGGTAGCACAACATTAAACCGTGGAAGGATAAAATTGTACGGCTTAATAGACAGAACCTACGGCAAGATTTACTCAATTATGACAGATAAAATCGTGATAATCTTGTAAATCCTGTCTAATTTGTCTATACCACAGTTTAGTGCAAAGCTACCGCGAGCCGTTTTTGGCGCAAAATTGATCGAATTCACGAAAAGCCTGGTTTCTTTTCCAGGCTTATGTCAAAATCTCGTAGGCGTACTATTCAAGGGGTAGACCGGGTGGTGTCAGTGTAAGTTCGTAAGGGGAAAGTGGAGCGATGTTATTCTAACATCGAATTTTTATTTTAGCGAAGTTTCGCCTCTAATTCTCAACTTGTCAATCTGCCCTGACTCCAGGTACAATACGGCTCATTCCTTTACGTTCTCCCCCGCCCCAACTCCAAATCCAACGTAATCGACATGAATTCTGCAGATTCAATACGATGAATCTGCCTATATCAGAGTAGGTCTATGAAAGATCTCGAAACCAAACGACTTGTTATTCGCCCTTTTGTTTCCGGCGATTTGCCGGTTATCCACCGTATCCTGGATCAAACCTTGGGTGATGGTCATTATCGTGATGACAAAGCCGCGCTGCTCGAACGGAAATCGTGGTTGAACTGGTCCATCCTCAATGCAACCTGGTTGTCTACACTACATCAACCGCCTTATGGCGATCGGGCCGTGGTGCTCAAAACGACGGGCGAACTCATCGGCTCGGTCGGCTATGTGCCGCTGCTTGATGTGTATGAGCAGATACCGGAGCTAAACGGGGGCGTTTCGAGTGAGAGCGGCTGTAGAACCCCGGAGTTTGGCCTATTTTGGGCCATCGATCCTCTCCATCAGCGTCAGGGATATGCTAGCGAAGCAGCAACAGCCATGATTGCCTTTGCTTTTGATGAACTAAGGCTTAAGCGTATTCTTGCTGCTACGGAATATGCCAATGAAGCCTCTCAAGGCGTAATGCGCAAGCTAGGAATGACGCTGGCCCGAAACCCTTCTCCCGATCCCCCCTGGTTACAAGTTGTTGGTTTTTTAGATAAAGGGTAGGCCAAAGTTTGGTGATTGTCACTTGTTGAACGATTATCCATGACGATCACCTTCTTTATTAAGTTTATATCAACCTAATATCATCAGCAGATTTGCTGAAAGAGAGAGAGTAAATTATGACGAACTATGGATTTGTCGCCTCCGGTGGCGGCTTTAGAAGTTTCTATACAGGCGGGGTCTTGGTGTGGTTGCAAAAGCAGGGCGTGCCTATCGTTCATTTGACTTCGGCCAGCTCAGGCAATAATATAGTCCTCGATTATTTACTGTGGGATTGGGATAAAGAGGATTTACCACCGGTTTTATCGCAAACCCACCGTCTAAGTTTTCAAGATACATTTGATGTATTTTCTAATTTTTTGGGGCTGCAGCCGCCTTTAATTCCTAATGGATCGCATTTGTTTACAGTCAACAAAGCGCGATGTCGACGCTCGTTGTTGCTGGATGACTCGTATCGGCGAGAGCTATTGGCCGCCCATCTAAAGTCGGTTCAGTGGGATATCATTACGTCCAATCTCACCGAGCGGAGAAGCAATCTGCATCGGATTAACACGGTAATTCCCACAGTGGATAACGACACGATAGATCGGTTTATGGATGTGTTTATTGCCGGAATTACCACTATCCCCTATTTCAAAGCCGTCACAATTGATGATGAATATCATTTGGAGGGGGGCTATACTGATAATACGCCGCTCCGCTCTCTGTTTGAGAATCCGGATGTCGATGAAATTATCGCCGTTGATTTTACCGACTATGATTATCACCAGGAACTCGACCGGATATATAAGAAGAATGCCCTGGTTTTTGCCCTGAACAGCATCGAGATGAATCTGTTGGTCAACAACATTCAGTGGGGATTGCCAAATAAAGCGATTTTGGCTCAGGCAACCCGTATCAATAAAATTCTTGAAAAAATTGACCAACCTTCTATAGAAATAGAGGGAAAAACGTATTATCACAAACCCCTTCACATTCTTAATGCCAAAAACCTGGAGAGTATGACGGTCTCGTTAGAGAATATGACCATTCAAAAAGAGTATTTCCAGTTAGGGCAGCAGGATATTGAATCAATGTTTGGCGCAATAAGTGCAGGGGAATAAACTGCTGTTATGAAGCCGGTTATACTGATTACCGGCGGCAGTCGCGGTATCGGAGCGGCGACCGCGCTATTGGCCGCCGCTCGCGGCTATGCCGTTGCCGTCAACTATCGCCGCAATCAAACAGCAGCATTGGCTGTGGTCGATAAGATCACGCAGACCGGTGGCGAAGCGATTGCTGTGGCGGCGGATGTCGCTGTAGAAAGTGACGTGCTGCGTCTGTTTGAAACCGTCGACGCGCAGCTTGGTCCGCTGACGGCTCTGGTAAACAATGCCGGGATATTAGAACAGCAGATGCGGGTCGAGCAGATGGATGCCGGACGGCTGCACCGTATTTTTACCACCAACGTTATCGGCTGTTTCTTATGCGCCAGGGAAGCCATTCGACGGATGTCGACGACGCATGGTGGCGCAGGCGGTGCGATTGTCAACGTCTCGTCCGGAGCCGTGCATATGGGATCGCCGGGCGAGTATGTCGATTACGCGGCCTCAAAGGGCGCTCTGGATACCATGACGGCCGGGTTGGCGCGTGAAGTAGCGGCAGACGGCATTCGGGTCAATGGCGTTCGCCCCGGCTTCATCTATACCGACATTCATGCCGATGGCGGAGAACCGGATCGGGTTAATCGGCTGAAGAACAATGTGCCGCTAAAACGAGGCGGCCAACCGGAAGAAGTCGCCGCTGCGATTTTGTGGCTGCTGTCTGAGGAAGCATCGTATACCACCGGCGCACTTCTTGATGTGGCCGGTGGTAAATAACTATTTGTTGATAAAGAAGGAAATTGCAACGTTATGCCAACCATTCGCTCGCTATTATGGGTGATGGTGTTCGTGGTGCTCACCGGCTGTGGTGATATATTAGCCTCAGGGCCGGACACACCCACGCTCACCCCAACGCCCACCAAAACACCCACCCGTACACCGACCGCCACTGCTACCATTACGGCTACGCCCACCGAAACACCGTTGCCCACCAACACACCAAAACCAACAGCTACCCCGCTACCCACCGCCACCGAGACACCAACCCCAACACCCGAACCACTCCCAACCGATACGCCCCCTCCCCCGCCAACGGAAGCGCCCGCAGCGGCTGAAGTGGAGTCTCAACCGGAAGCCGAAGCCGCCCCGGCTGTAGCGGCTGAAGCCCAGCCCGAAACGGAAGCCCAAGCAG
>JAGRBZ010000281.1 GCA_020433805.1 Anaerolineae bacterium | reverse complement strand
AAAGCACTCAATACGCATTACGCACTACGCAATAAACAAAGGCTCAAATTATGGCGAAAACTTAGAGACACTAACCGATATGAAGCATTCGCCGGGAAAAATGAACGTTGTTGCTTCAAATTGTCCCAACCGGACACCTTTTTAGGTATAGTGTCACAGGGATTTCTCCGCTGCGCTGCGAAATGACATGAGACACATCACTTTCCGAACTCAGGTTAATAGTGTGCTACCCTGGAGACGACAATGAGAATGATAATGAGAACTGTATTTGGTTCGTAGAAAGCCTTTTAAAGCTAGATCATCACTACTGTAAATCAATAAAATGTGGCTCAACAGGATTTCGTGGGGTTGACACGATAAAACGTAAAACGTGATGCGTAAAAAGAAATTACGTTTTACGTTTTTCGTTTTACAATCCTGTCAACACCCTAAATTCCAAAAGAGCCTAAAATGTTACGGACGCTCGGATTCCGTTACAGCCAGTTAGCAAAACCTACTGTTTCGCTTCTTCAGCAGCCGTTTGCAAACCGGAGGCCAAGGTAGGATAGGGTAGAAGCGTATCAGCCAATGCTTCAACCATAAGACCATGTTGGTGATAAAGCCGGCATCGGTTAATCCATCGATAGGCGGTATGTTCATCTCGGTGCCGGCGGCTACAACAATGCGCTCCCCCCAGATTACTTCATCGTATACGGCTATTTCATACTTTCGTTGGTTGTAAAGGCTGCTTCACTACCGGCGGGACCACCCCCGATGACGATTAGATCATATGATTTCTGAGCCATCGTATCTAGACTGTGGCTTCTTGTCGCGGTCGATCCCACCAGCTTGTTTGCCAAACCGAAGAAAGTATTATCGGCGAAGCAATGACCAGCAAGGTCAGGCCTACGAGCAGAATCAGTTCTTGAGCATCTCCATTGTTTTGGGTAACCAGATTCGCGTTACCAATCCAAGATGTATAAAAGTCATAAGCTAAGGCAATAAACCAGAAAAATTTGGCAAATCCACCCACAACTCCAGCTCGAAGCTTCATAATCCGCGATGTGTTGAGTACAAAAGCCGCGATGAGCGTGCTAAATAAAACTGAAGCCGCTATTTGAGCCGGGCCAAATCCCAGAACTTGAATAGTACCATATGCTGTCGTGAATATATCCCAAATGGTAGCAGCAACTAAAACGACTATTAAGAAAATACGCATCACTCTGTGACCTCCTAAGGCGTGTATTTATCATTACCTCTATTCTAGCTGACGGATCTCATTTTGATGATACTAAATCGGATGATATTGGTATCAGGGGTAGAGCTAACTTTTTCTAGCTCTTTTTGCGGCGGAATTACGAGGTATTATCATCCAAATGGGCTATGTAATGTGACCTGTTCACACTTAGACTTGTACACGGGTTTGCAGTATAATCGCCACAAGGTCTGCACTACCCTTTTGCAGGGAAGGGCCGTAGCGGTGACCAAATCTTGAATAAGGTGCTTCCATTTTGCATATGGACAAGCTTAAGCGTGGTAGTGTATTAAGTTTTATCTTGTTAGGTATATTAGGCTTGGCAGGCTGCGTGCAAGCGGACACGGCAACGTTCGACCCCGAGGCCGGCCGCAACTTCTTGTTGAGGGGCGTCGGACTCGTGGTGTTTGGACTGGCTTTATTGTATGCCGGTGTTCGGGCTTTTCTTACTTTTAACGAAGTCACCGACGGCAGTAATATAGAGGGCCGTATTCAACTGAGCGGTTTTGCCGCCGGGGTGTTATTGGGTGTATTGGTTATGGCCGTCGACTCGGCTCCGACACCCGTATCAATTTCAGCGCTTCTTGGCAGCTTGCCGATGATAGTACTCATCGTGTTAGGGATATTCGGCGGTTTGTTTGTTGGAATTCTCAGTGCGGTGATCGCCATCATCCGAAAAGCCGATACCAGTGGCCTGGTCATTCTAACGCTGTCATTTGTGAGTTCGACCGGGATTTATTTACTGCTCTTTACCAATACCTCGCCGGGTCTAATTTTGCCCGGCTTTGTGTCGCTATTGGTCGGACTGCTTATCTTCCGCATGATTTTTCCTGTAAAGGTGACATCTGAGGAGTGATTTTAGAGTGTTGGCGATGTGCTCTACTTAAGATCATCGAGGCTGTCGATAAATGGCTCAAGATCGATAATGCGATTGGCCGAGTCTTTTAGCGATGTGCCCATAGCGTCTTCAATCGTTGCAATTTCGGTGCTAATGCCGTAGTTACGTAAGAAGATGGGCAAAGGAGCAAAATCGCCATCACCCGTAACCAGAACAACGACATCGGGTTGGTTGCGGGTTGAGATTTCAAAACAGCTCAAGGCCATGAGAATATCGACATTGGCGGTGTAGGTATCAGGGGGGGTGGGCGAGCCATTGTGGGTAAACACGAGAAAGCCTTGCGACCGCAGCCAATGGGCGTAACGTTCTTTACCTTCCCGTTTTTCGGTTAGCGCGCCAATTAGGGGCGGCATACCGACGTAAATGATCATCTCTTTAAGAAGATCACCATCGCTTTTGTCGGCTAAAAAGTCGCGCAGTTTGATCCAGTCTAAGTTTTTATTCTTTTGCCGACACAATCCCACTAAATTTGAGTCATCAACAAAGATATACAGTGATTTTGGCACAGTAAACTCCCCTAATTTGGTTGGTTGTAGAAAGTAAGTCGCCGGAAGGGCACCGTCTCCAAAAACCACCTTCTATCGATAGATTGCTTTTTTGTTGCACGGCGCACAGACCTATTATCATACTATGTAAATTATTCGAGAGAGAGAAATAATGTCAAGTTCTTTTACAACCGATAACTTACAAGCGTTAGCCGAGTATCCCTTTAAGGATCCGGAGTGGAAGCAGAAGCTGTTAATTGGTGGTTTGCTGCTATTTGCCGGTTACATCATCCCATTTATTCCGATGATATTTGTCTATGGCTATGTGGCTCAGATTATGCACCGCATTATTGTTGAACAAGGCGCGCCTTTTTTACCGGCCTGGGATGATTGGGGGCGGCTGTTTAGCGACGGGCTAAAAATTGTGGGCGTCACCTTTATTTACAGTTTGCCGGCTATCATCTTTGTGTGCGGTGGTTATGCCTTCTTTTTTGGCAGCGCGGTTTTTATAGAAATTATGACCAATTCGGGTGGCGGCGGCGACACTTTAGCGCCTTTAATTCCTTTGGTAAGTATGGCCATCTTTTTTGGTGGTTTTAGCCTGGGCATGCTCTCTCTATTAGTCGCGATCCTGGTGATGCCAGTTGCTGTTGGTCATCTCATCGCCACCGGCGAATTCAATGCGGCCTTTCGCGTGCGAGAGTATTGGCCGATTTTTCGGGCGAATATGGCGGGCTTCCTGATAAGCTACGTACTGCTGTTTGGTCTATTTATGTTACTGAGCTTCGTGATGAATATATTCTACTTCACCATCATTCTCTGTTGTTTTGTTCCCTTTATCTCCGCAGCGATTAGTATCTATATGATGATCATCGGCAGTGTCCTCTTTGCCGAGGCTTATCGTGATGGTGTGCAGACACTACAGTCTGAGGCCACCCCACTACCGAGTTAGAAACTGCTTCAAAACAGAAAAGGACGTTTAGATAAACACAGATGGCCTCAGACACTATCAAACCGATGACAAATCTGTGACCATCTGTGTCCATCTGTGGGTCGACGTTGTTAGCCCGCTGCAACCGCCACTTCATTTTGGTTAGTCGCTTGCGGTACGGAACTGTTCATATTGACCAGCACCCAACCGATAACTCCGGCCAAAATAGAGGCGGTGAACACGGCTAATTTGGCACTCGATAATAAAACCGGATCGTTGGGGAAGGCAGCTCCCGCAATAAAGAGCGACATCGTAAAGCCGATCCCGGCCAAAAAGGTTGAGCTGACAAAGTGCCGCCAATTAATACCCGACGGCAGTTCAGCTAGCCCCAATTTAACGGTCAGCCAGCACAACAGCGAAATGCCTATCGGTTTGCCCAATACCAAACCAAAAATAATTCCCAAACCGACCGGGCTTATCAAGTGTGAAGCCGCACTCACGTCTAACTCTACCCCGGCGTTAGCCAGCGCAAAAATGGGCAGAATGAGAAATATAGACAGATGGTGCAGTTGATGCTCCATCCGTCGCGCCGGTGACTGCATTTTGTTGGTAATGGTTTCTAAGGTTTGAATGGTGGCCTGACGGCGGCTGTCGATGGTGTCGCGCCACTCTTTTGGCACTTCAAAATCATCAACGACGCTTTGCACTTGCACCAGCAAGGGGCGGATATTAATCGGGCTGCGGGACGGAATGGTCAGCGCCACCAGCACCCCGGCGATGGTCGGATGGATGCCGGATTCAAGAAAGGCCGCCCACATAAAAATCCCCAAAATCGCATAGGGAATGGCCGAGTAAACTTTAATTTGGTTGAGCAGAATGAGCATGATAAAGAAGATAGCGGCTACACCTAATGCCTCAAATGAGATTTCGGCAGTGTAGAAGATAGCAATAACCAGCACCGCCCCCAGGTCATCGGCAATAGCCAGCGCCGCGAAAAATATTTTTAACGGCAGTGGCGCACGGGAACCCAGTAGCGCCAGCACCCCCAATGTAAAAGCAATGTCGGTCGCCATCGGGATACCCCAACCCGGTATCCCCGATCCACCAAGGTTAAAGGCTGTATAAATAATAGCCGGAGCGATCATCCCCCCCAATGCGCCGGCAATTGGCAGCGCGGCCCGTTTGGGGCTGGCCAGTTCACCGCTCATCACCTCCCGCTTGATTTCCAGACCCACGACAAAGAAGAAGATAACCATCAAGCCGTCGTTGACCCACCCCAGCAAATGTTCGGCAATAGAAAACTGTCCCAGGCTGATAATCAATTCCGATTCCCACAACTCATAATAGCTTTCGGCCGCGGGGCTGTTAGCCCATACTAAGGCCAGAATGGTGCAGACCAACAGCACCAAACTACCCGATGCCGCCAGCGAGGTAAAGTCTTGAGCCAGCAGCCGAATTTTAACGGCCAGCGGCTTCTCTGCCGCTTCTACGACCGAGTAGAAATCCCACGGCTCGTCGTGACGGACACCGTTGAGGAAAAAAGTGGGGGTGCCGTTGACACCGCTGTTCATACCGCTATCAAAATCCTCTTGCACATGTTCAGCATAAACATGGTCACGCAGTTCTTGGGTGAAGCGCTCAATATCCAGCCCGACGGCCTTTGCAGCGTTAATGAGATGCTCTTCATTGAGCACTTCATAAGGCTGCTCGTACAAGTAATCGTGATATTCCCAAAACTTTCCTTGAGCACCGGCTGCTTCTGCTGCTTCCGCCGCCAGTTGGGCGTGGGGGTGCGCCGGCGTCGGCAGGTGACGGAAAACGTAGCGTAAGCGTTCGCCTAATCGTCTTTTTCGGGCTTGTAAAACCGAATGAATGCGACGACAATGTGGGCATTCGTAATTACCATATTGTACCAAAGTGATTTGGGCTGTTTCCAATCCTTGGGTATGATCCCGCTCGTTTACCGGCGGGGTTAATTTGTTGGCACTATCTATGTTCATAATAAATCTCCCTTAAGTTTCTTACTTGCCTTTCCACACAAACTAAACCAAGTTGAGGACGCACTGAATAAACCTCCTCTGCAATGGCGAATAGAGCGAACTCTCAATCGTTCGGCAGGATTTTAGAAAGCTGTTTTTGGATAAGTAGTCACGGAGTAAAATGCATGTGACGGGATAAAATGATGCCTTTTTGGTTATTAAAATTATGCATCATTGCAAATCGATGTCATCATTGCAATCGATGTATGAGTAGGTTTTTGAACGACGTTGTCGAGGGTGTTATCAAGCACATCCATGCCTTAGTGTACGCACAAAGTCATCCAAATACACTGGTCATTATGCGAGTTTTACCCTAGACAGATGACTGGGTTTTAAGCGGGTTATGAGGGCGATGCCATTGCCAACACTTCATCGACGCCGTAAAGAGGTAATTGCAGCAGTTGTTCAGCTTTGCTGTATGTTAGCCGCAAATCGAGCGGAATAGTATTGGAGATATCGGCACCCAAACCCGATTGCACCCGCTCGTCGACAGCAACACCCCAGAAGGTAAGCATCCGTCGCCCAAATTCTTCACGATTCAACACCTGACGACCAACGACATTGAGTGTCCCGGCGTAATCGTTCTCGACCAATTTCAGGAGTGCCTCAGCCAGCGACTCGACCCACACCGGCTGGCGAATAACGTCTCGAAACAGCTTGAGTGTTTGGCCCGATTCCAGTCGTTTTACGAAGCTCTCCGTGCCGCGATCCATCCGCTCCAGGCCGTAAATCAGCGAGGTACGGGCAATCGCCGCGCTGGGGTCGATTTCCATAACGGCGGCTTCACCGGCGGCTTTGGTACGTCCGTAATCGTTAAGCGGTGTGGGGGCTGCATCATCAGCATAGGGCGCGTTGTGGCCGCTGTGAACGACGTCGGTCGATACGCAAACCAGCCGTGCGCCCCCACGCACAGCCGCCTCAGCTACAAAGCGCGATGCCTGGTGGTTAATGCGCTCCATTGCTGTCGCATCGCCATAACCGGGATTGACCGCTGCTGCGTGAATGATAGCTTGCGGTTGTAATCGCTCGATAACCTGATGAACCGCCTCCCGGCTGCTCAAATCGAGCTGAACCGGCTGCCCGGCAGTAATGCCTGCGGAGTTCGATCCGTAAGCCGCGTACAAATCATAGGCATCCGCCGCTCGAAGGGCGAGGTGCTGGCCCAGATAACCACTGGCTCCGGTGAGAAGAAGAGTCCTGTTTTTCATAAGCTATGGTGTGTATAGATTAGGCTCTTTTGGAACTCAGGGGGTTGACAAGATCGTAAAACGAAAAACGTAAAGTGTAATTCTTTTTTACGCATCACGTTTTACGTTTTATGGTGTCAACCCCACGAAATCCTGTTGATCCATAGATTATTGGTATGAACTGGTAAGAAATTAGCGACAAAAATTAACAAATTGTGAATTGTGAACGACAAAATACCTTCATAATTCATCTCTCATAATTCATCCTTCAAATGGCTTTTTCGATTTCAGCCCGCAGTTGCCCCTGCGTTTCTTGCGCGGCATCAACTTCATCTTGAATACCTTGCACCTTTTCCCGTTCGGCGCGAACGAAGCGGGTGTATGGAGCCACGGCATCGTTGATGCGGGCCAAACTGCGATTGAGTTCTTTGTTGAATTGGGTGATCAGGGCGCTGGTAAGTTGGGTACGCAGCGCCGCCACCCGTTCAGACATTTTCTTTTTGGCGGCTTGGCGACGGGCCGGAATAACAAAGAAGCCCAGAGCGGCCACAACGCTGGCGGCCAAAATACCGGTGATGTCGGCAGCAGCCGTGGTGGCGACTACCGTAATGATAGCCCCCAGACCAATCGCGCCCATTTCGGCGGCGGCGGTTTCGGCAACGGCCATTTGGGCACTGCTGGCCAGCTTGTGCGCTTCGCTGGTTGTATCGTAGGTTTCCACCACCCGCCGGGCCGATTGCCCCACCGACTCGATCAGGTGATCGCGGTCGTAGCGGAAGCTGCCGCCGACCTCGCCTACAATGCGATCTTCATACTCTTTGCGGCGCTGATCAAGATAATCCATGACGCTGTGCCACTGCTTGAGATCAGAATTGACCAGCCAATCGATCAACTCCGTCACCTTCTGCTCGATTTGCTGCGGCACGTCGGCGACCACTTCGCGAACAAAGCCCTCTTGAAACCGCTTCTTGTTCATCAAGTCGAAAATACGGGCCACGCGCATAGTTTCATCAAAATAGTCGCTGCCCCGCTTCTCCATATCGAACAAGATATTTTCGATGTCGGCCAGCCGATATTTGAAGTCGCGCTCCATATCCTGCCGATAAAAATCGAGCTGGCGTTCCAAATTGTCGAGCGTGTCGAAATCATCGTTGAGCAGCTTAAGGCGGTTGCTGGTGACATCGGCATATTTATGCAGCAGACGATCCCCCACGCCCAGCGGGTTGAGGTATTTCAGGCGCAGCCGACTCGACTCATCAAGTGTGTCGTGAATATAACGTTCCAGAGGTTCAAAGCGGCTCTCGCTCCACTGGTCCGGTTGGCCTTGTTTGGCCTTTAGAGCTTTGCGGGCGCTGACCGGAAAGACATCGGGTGTTGTGCCGAGCAACAGCATGGCGTTGTCGCTGACAAAGCTGATAACCTGCTGCAACTCCTCTTCCATTTGGAAGAGATCAACTTTGTTGATAACCAGCACCACTTTTTTGCCCCATTCTTTGATGCGGCCTAAAAAGGTGCGCTCGCTTTCCGTAAAAGGACGGTCGGCCGAAGTAATGAATAAGACGAGATCGGAACTGGGCACAAACTCTTCCGTAATCTCCTGGTGCTTGCGGATAACGGCGTTGGTGCCCGGCGTATCGACAATGTTAATTTGCCGCAGAATATCGACCGGCTCCAAGAAGATGCGCAGGTCAGCCCCTTTAACCTCCACCCGGCTGGTCTCGCCATAACGCAGAATGTTGATCTCGGCTGTGGTCGGTGTGACCCCTTCCTTGAGCACGGTTTGGCCCAAAAGTGCGTTGATAAAGGCGCTTTTACCGGCGTTAAACTCGCCGACGATGACCAACAAAAACAGTTCATCGAGCTGCTGAATCGAGCGGCTCAATGTACTCTGGTCTTCTTTGGTTGCACCCAGCTTAGCCAGCATCACTTGCAAATCGGTCAGCCACTGGCGTTCGCGTTTGAGTAACTCTTCCTGTTCGGTTGTTAGGATTGCTTTGAGCATAGATGGTTGTTGGGGGATGAGGGAAGTGAGGGCTAGAGACTAGAGACTGGAGACTGGAGACTAGGAGACTGGAGATTAGGAGACTGGAGACTTGGAGACTGGAGGCTTGGAGACTTGGAGGCTGGAGACTTGGAGATTAACCGATACCGGATGTCATTAAGGGCACACGTCGGTTAATCTCTAATCTCCCAATCTCCCAATCTCTAATCTCCCAATCTCTAATCTCTAATCTCCAGTCTCTAACGCTTTCCTCTCCGCCCTTCTCCTCTTTAGTTCCTCTTATTCATTCATTAAAAACGCGGTAACCGCATCCGGGGTCATAATCTCCGCGGTCGACTCACGACGCTGTTTCACTTCAACGCCGCCATTTTTCAGACTGCGGGCGCTGATGGTGATCCGCCAGGGAATGCCGATGAGATCGGCGTCGGAGAATTTTACGCCGGGGCTTTCTTTACGGTCGTCGTACAACACATCGAAACCGGCTTGCCGTAGCTGTTGATACAGCGCTTCGCCCTGTTTGCCAATGTCATCGTCGGGGCGCTTGGCCAGCGAGACGAGATGGACATCAAAGGGGGCAATTGAAGCAGGCCAAATGATGCCGTTGTCGTCGTGGTGCTGCTCGACCACAGCGGCCATCAACCGCCCCACACCGATGCCGTAGCTGCCCATAATCGGCGTTTGGGCCTTGCCGTTTTCATCCAAATATTTCAAGCCGACCGGCTTACTGTAGCGCGTGCCGAGTTTGAAACAGTGTCCTACTTCGATACCACGATGCAGTTCCAGCGTGGCATCGCTATCGATGCATTTATCGCCGTTTTGGGCCAGAGCAATGTCGGCCACGATATCCGGCTGGTAATCGCGGTTGGCGTTGGTGTTTTTGAGGTGGTATTCGCTTCTATTGGCTCCACTGACCAGGTTCGGGAAGTTCACCGCCGAGTCATCGGCCACAATAATCAACTTCCGCCCATTGCCTAAATCCTTCGACAAACCCAGCGGCGAGGCATAACCGGGTACGGCCCCCACGGCCTCAATTTCTTCTTCGGTTGCAGCCCGGAAGTTGATGCCGCCCAGCGCGTTGCTTAGCTTGACTTCGTTCACCGGCAGGTCGCCGCGAATGACGGCAAAAATGAAGTCCTCTTTCTCGTTTTCGGCAATGTAGAAGACGGCTTTGACCGTGCGCGTTTGCGGTACGCCTAAAAAGTCGGCGACCTCGGCGATGGTTTTGCAGTTGGGTGTATAAACTTCCTCCAGCAGGCCGAGTTCTTCATCGGGCGGCGTGCCTTTGTCGAAAACGGCGCGCTCGGCGTTGGCGGCGTAGGCTCCGTCACTGCTGATGAAGATGGTGTCTTCGCCGCTTTGGCTCATCACCATAAATTCGTGCGAGTCGCTGCCGCCCATCATGCCCGAGTCGGCTTCAACCTCCACCGTATCCAGTTCGCAGGTGGTAAAGATGTTGCGGTAGGCTTGCACCATATCGGGATAGAATGCATCAATATCGGCCTGATCGGTATGGACGGAATAGGCATCTTTCATGATAAACTCGCGCACCCGAATCAACCCGCCACGCGGGCGCGGCTCATCGCGTACTTTGGTTTGCATATGGTAGCACAAAATAGGCAACTGCTTGTACGACTCTAGCTCAGTTTTGAGAATGTCCGACAGCGCTTCTTCGTGGGTCATCGCCAAACACATATCGCGCTCGTTGCGGTCTCTGTAGCGAACCAGCGCCGGGCCAACGCTTTCCCAGCGGCCGGTTTGCTGCCAAATTTCAGCGGGATTGATCACCGGCATCGCCATTTCTTGGCAGCCCAGGGCGTCCATTTCGTGCCGGAAGATGTTCATGATTTTTTTCGATACCCGCCAGCCGAGCGGCATTTGGGTGTAAATACCGGAAGCCAACGGCTTGATAAAGCCACCGCGCTGTAAGAGTTGGTGGCTGATAATTTCTGCTTCGGCAGGGTCTTCTCGCAAGGTGCGACCAAATAGTCGGGAAAAACGCATAGTTACCTCAATGTAAAGTGTATTGAAATTAAGCTCTGGGTATATGGGTCGAAATGGTCGAGAGGAGGATTATGGTCATGAGCTTCTACGCTATCAATTTTACTCAATTCCTGCCTAGAATGAAAATAAGCCCCTTTGTTACACCGGAGATTGGTTCAGTTTCCTTACAACGTCATTCTATCTATGAGTTACGCAGTTGAACTGAGACATAAGATTGGTTCAGTCTTAAACGATCAAATTAAGCCTAAATCAAGGTGTA
>JAGRBZ010000280.1 GCA_020433805.1 Anaerolineae bacterium | reverse complement strand
GCCATACTTTTGTTGGCCGTAAACGACTCTGATTTTAGAAATTCATATTGAGTTTGTGTTAGAGAAATTTGCAACCGGTGCATGATAATACCTCAAATTGCATTTAGTACATCAATACTAACATATTTTTATACCGATGTCAAGTAATTATTAATGTGTATATGATGTAATTTGGGGCGTATTCGATTTCTGCTGTTAATTATCTAAAATAAACAATCGTAAGCGCCCCCCATCAACATCTTGAATATGAGCCGGCGGTAAATCGCCCAGCCAGTTGGTCATAACTTCTTCTGCCGATGTTGTAATGGCGGGATCGACATCGTAAATCCAAAGGACATCGGTGCGCGAGGCGATATCTTCTAATAATCTGTTCGTTCTCGACTCGACTGTATTGCTGGGGATACCAAAATCATCGAGCATAAATAGCGAATACTGTTCACGACCTAGATAAGGGTAGAACCAATCGTAGACCGTGTGGCTATTGAGCAGAAGTGCCCCCGTTACATCTTCATCTTGCAAACGTGTTATCGTCGCTCGATAAGGACTCTGCTGTAGGCGTAAGTCGAAATAGCTGCGACTAAGTTGTATCGCAGCCGGAACTGATCCAACCAGTAAGAGGATGATGAAACCAGCTAGACCCCAGGTTCGAGCCTGTCTTACGCGCGGGGTTACTACTTGCGGCCAGATTAGAAACAAAAATTCCACCGCTAATACAATGAGTAATCCAGTTCGGATAAGAATTGTTGCTGCCAGCAACCAGCGGTCCTCAGGAAACATAACAAAGTAGAAGTTGGCTTCAATAATGTTAGCGATACTGAGGATCGTAGCATAAGCGACGCCGCGAATATTAGGCAGCAGTAGCGCAATGAAGAAGAGAGGCCACCCCAACCACTGCGGGCTATACCCCTTTGACCACAACATGAACAAACACAATGTAAACCCAGCAAACGCCAGCGAATTACGCGGATTGAGCCAGTTAATCCGGCGGGTATAAAAAATAGCGTAAACTCCGGCGAAGGCTGCTGTAACCCACAACCACGGAATTCGCGTTGGAGGCGCTTCGCCCGGTGTCCAATCGAGATCCCGCATATCGAGAGGAATAATACCGTAATCGTAATTACCATCGATCAAAGCCCACACCGTTTCCCATGGTTGTCGAGCACCGGTAATTTGCTGGGATGCGAGCATAAGTTTTGGATTCATTACATAAAAGGGCAGAGCAATGATGATGATGGTGAGCAGGAATATAGCAAAATAAAGGACAATACGTGGCAAATCGAATGGAAATATGATTTGAGGGCTGGTAGGACTTGACGGTTGATTTGATAGTTTGGTAATCGATAGTTTTTTATTGGAAAAGGTTAAACTGTACCTGAAGGTCGAAACAAGTTGAACCCCAATCGGTAGCAGAAGAAGGGGGATCAGTTTTATCATAAAGCCAATACCGGTGAAGACAGCGCTTAGATAAGGGCGTTTCTCCAGGAGCAAATAAAGGCTCAATAAAAAGAAAAACAGCGGATAACTCTCGAACCAGCCGGTCAACGTATAGACCGGAACAAAAAGCGCGGCATAAATCCAGCATGGCCGAAGAGCTTTTTGAAGGGTCGTTTGCTCCGAACTATCTTGCGGGGAAAGTTTCAATGCAAAGAGATAAAGTAAGATAAAGTTACCGATCTCGAAAAGAAGAAAAAAGCCGCCTAAAAGCAGGGTGAACCACAAATTTGCGTGCTCCCATGGAGGTAGAAGCGCACTGATCTGATAAATAGCAATCATCACAAGCGGAAACAGAGGCGGGTAGGTCGTCCACAGATTGTCGTAGGGATAGTAACCTTGACGCGTTAGCTCCGCGAAGCCGCGATACCAGTAGAAGTCAGAAAAATCTAAAACTAACCCACCTGGTCGATAGGCAACGAGCGCTAACACCCGGAAAGTGACAAAAAGAACAATCAGGAGGATGAAATCGGTATGGCGCTGGTAGAGCGTTTTTAGATGAAAGAGATTTTTCGAAGCCGTTTGCATAACTTACCTCAGGGCCGGATAAAACCGGAGGTAAGTGTAATCCTCATCCGCTTGAGGAGCAATAATTTGGTTTAACTTTCGGCAACAGAAGAAGTCTGCGGTGTCGTTGTCGCAGGGGGTAGAGGGTTACGATTTAAACTGAGCACGCGAGAGAAGCCGAAGATATAGGTAATCAAACCACTAATCGGAATAAAAGTCCACAACTGAGCAATGCGAACTAACAGCGTTGCTAGACTAGCATCTGCTGTTGCCACACCAAAAAGCGACAACAGCGCGATCATCGTTGCATCGAACTGGCCCAACGCTCCAGGGGTAACAGGAACCGCTGTGGCGAGGTCGCTAATCATTGCTGTAAAAAGGGTTGCACTAGGGGGGATAAAAACACCGATGCTAAGCAATGCAAAGTAAACCATTAAGGCGTCGTAAAACCAAATAACAAAACTCTCACCAATAATAAAAAGTAAAGCTCCCGGATTTTGTCCCAAAATTCTGATACTGTGAATCAGAGAAAAGCCAAAATCCAGGAGCTTTTGATAAAGTGACCAAATTTTTGAGGGGATGATTTTTCTAAAGAATACGCCCTTACGTAGAAAGTTTTCTATACTGGGAACAACAACCAAGCCGAGTATCCCAAAAACAAGCAGTCCTGCGACAACAACCACTAGCTGAACTACATAGTCTGGTACCTGGCCGGGTAAAGCCCACCAGGCTCCAATAATAGCCATGCTGAGAATAGCAAAAACATCCAAAGCACGTTCAGCAGCAATAGAAGCAATACTCTGTGAAATCGGAACCTTGTAATCTTGCTTGAGCATCGCCACCCGCGCTACATCACCGGCTCGGGCTGGTAATATAGCACTGGTAAAAAGTCCAGCCGTTAGTAAGGCAATAGCATAAACCGTATTTACCGTCCAGCCCATCGTTTTTAATATACGCCGCCAGCGCCATCCACGGGCGATAACGCTCATATAAAACGAGACAAAAACAAGGCTGAACCAGTTCCACTTGACTTTGGACAGAGTAGACAGACTAAATTCCAGATTGCCAAACCTTACAAGTCCGATTATGGTGACAATACTCAAGAAGAGGATGATCCAAAGGCGGGAGTATTTTCTCATCTAGTCCATTACGCTAGTGCAATACCACTGCCACAGTTTATTCAGCCCTTCTACTACCGGAGTCTGGGGATTGTAATCCAACAAACGGCGAGCTTTATCGATGTTGGCACACGTAATTTTCGGTTCACTGGCAGGGGCAGGGGGTGTTTCTAAAATCGCTTTTTTACCGGCGACTTCCTCTATGATCTCAACAAAATCTGCCATAAGGACAGGCTCACCACGGCCTAGATTAATAATTTCGTACCCTAATGGCCGTTCTAGTGCCGCAATAATACCGCTAACAATATCATCAACGTATGTCCAGTCGCGCTTCATCTGCCCGGCATCGAAGAGTTTAATCGTCTCACTTTTTACGATTCGGTCGGTAACCATAAATGGCATCATATCGGGTCTGCCTCTGGGACCATATACACTAAAAAATCGAAGGGCAGTAAAGTTTAACTTATGAAGATTATAATAAGTATACCCCATAACCTCACAGGCCTTTTTGCTGGCCGGATAAGGCGCTAAAGGCTGATTGCAAGGATCGGTTTCGACAAAGGGGATTTGCTCTGTATTTCCATAAACTGACGATGTGGATGCAAAAACAAAGTTTTGCGATCCACTGTTACGGGCGGCTTCTAGTAAATTAACCGTCCCTACAAAATTCACTTGGGTATATAAATTTGCTCGTCCAATTGAATATCGTACACCACCATATGCTCCCAGGTGAGCAACTGCCTGAGGTTGGTGTTGAGCAAAGATACGCTGAACTGCTTCTGCATCACAAAAATCTTGCTCATAAAATCTAAGATTTGGGTGGTCGATAAAACCAGCTATATTTTTTTGTTTCCGCTGTGGACTATAGTAATCATTAAAATTGTCGAGTGCGACAACCTTTTCACCCTGCTTAAGTAAGGTCTCTGTTAGATTACTTCCGACAAAACCGGCTGCTCCAGTGACAAGAATAGTCATAGTAAAGGAATCCTTTTATGATTATGTTGTAACATGTCCCAATACATAGCGGTGATGAGCCCAAATAGTTTTCAGTTGCCACGGAATTGGAGCGTGGTCAAGCCAGGCATACTTCATAACTTGTTCGCGTAATTCAGGTTGTTCGCCTAGATAGTATGCCATCGTGCTCCATGTCCATCCTTCTCCTGTAAATTGATTATTCAGTTTTTTGCTGTTGATGCCTAAACGTTTAAGAACTTCCGCCGCCGGCATGACCGTATCTGGCCAGGGCGGAACGTCGAGTACCCCCTCATCGATAATTAAAACCCCGCTGTCAGTGAGAATTTTTTTGATACGACTTATGTCCACCCATCGCTCGTCAATCGTGGTGAAAAAATCCTGGTCGATAACGTATTTCCGCAATAGATACCCCACCTGGATGTTATTTGGCATAGCGACAAAAACCAATTTTCGTGATGTGCGAACTAACTCTTTAAGCAGTTGCTCTGCATCCGGTAAATACCACAACCCGGCCCACTCCCACGTTAAATCGAAGTGGTTATCAGCAAAAGGTAACTGTTTAAGGTCGGGCTGACGAACAAACTTTGCGGGTAACTTTAGCCGCTCCCAGATGTTTCTAATACCTTCTAATCGTTCTCGATTATTACCAACCAGAGTTACATCACAGCCGCGCTCAGCTAGCCGTACCGAGTTGATGCCGCTGACTCCGGCCATGCCATAGACCGGTGCTTCCAAAACGGTTTGGAGATGATGCGTATCGACCAGTTGATCCAGATAGTCATTTAAAACAAAACGCTCATAAACAACACCCAGACCTTCATTCCAATCGGTCAGGTACTTTTTCCATACGGGTTCTACCATAATAACTATATTAATCCTTATAAACTGGAGATCAAAGTATGAGCATTATACCCAAAATAATGAGCAGCACGCCCATAAGTGCATCGCGAAAAGCTAATTTCCAAACATCACTCATGTCTGGGGCAGATTGCCATTTGGTGCGGATACCCTGGCGTACAAGAACTTTACCGGTAAGAACTGCCTGCAGAGCGGTAATAATCATGCGCAGTCCAAAAATAATAGAGAGAACTGACAAAAATATACCGACAATCCGCATCAAAGCTTTTCCCAAGCGGGTCTGGGATCTTCTTTATCCTGTAGCAGTTTTAACTGCTCTCGCAATTCACCGATCTGGTCGCGATACATCGCCGCTTTTTCAAACTCCAGCTCAGCAGCTGCAGCTTTCATTTGCTTTTCCAATTGACCAATTAAATACTCTAGTTCATGAGCCGGCATTGAGCCGGTAATATTGTAAGCTGCGCGTGATTCGGCCACCATCTTTTCTTTGGCCCCTTCTTCTCTTGATGCAGCTACTTCTTGAGTTAAATCTTTAATTTGTTTGATGATTGACTGGGGTGAGATACCGTGTTCTTGATTGTATTTCTCTTGCTTTGCTCGCCGCCGATTGGTCTCATCGATAGCAAATTTCATAGAGTCCGTCATTTTATCGGCGTACATAATAACTTGACCATTAAGGTGACGAGCGGCCCGTCCAATTGTCTGGATCAAAGCCGAGGCTGAGCGCAGAAAACCTTCCTTGTCCGCATCTAAAATAGCAACCAGCGAAACTTCAGGTAAATCAAGGCCTTCGCGTAGCAAGTTAATGCCCACAACAACATCATACACACCCAACCGCAGATCACGCAAGATTTCTACACGTTCCAACGTCTGAATATCACTATGAAGATAGTGTACCCTTATCCCCAACTCCATCATATAATCTGCCAGGTCTTCCGCCATACGCTTCGTAAGGGTAGTCACCAGAGCACGTTCGCCTCGCTGAATTCGTTTATTTACTTCGGCGATGAGATCGTCAATCTGACCCTTAATAGGGCGGACGACAACTTCAGGATCAAGTAGACCGGTAGGCCGTATGATTTGCTCAATAATTTTCTCACTGTGTTCAAGTTCATATGGGCCAGGGGTGGCGCTGGTATAAACAATTTGATGAATGTGCTCCTCCCACTCGATAAAATTCAAGGGGCGGTTGTCAAGAGCACTAGGCAGCCTAAATCCGAAATCAACAAGCACTTCTTTGCGACTTCGGTCACCGGCGTACATCCCCCGAATTTGAGGGATCGTCATGTGGCTTTCATCAATAACAATCAGAAAGTCATCGGGAAAATAATCGAGTAGAGTCCAAGGGGTACTGCCTGGTTCACGACGGCCTAATGGACGGCTGTAGTTTTCAATACCCGAGCAGTAACCAACTTCGCGCAGCATTTCCAAGTCATAGCGGGTTCGTTGTTCAAGGCGTTGTGCTTCTAAAAGTTTGTCCTGCTCTCGCAACTCCGCTAAACGCATTTCAAGTTCTTCTTCTATGTCTAGAAGCGCTTCTTCCAATTTTTCTTGAGGGGTGATGAAATGTTTCGCCGGATAAATATCAAGTTTTGTATGACGTGATAATACTTCTCCGGTTAGAGCATCGACTTCGGTAATCCGATCAATCTCATCGCCAAAAAACTCAATTCGATAGACCTGTTCGCCATAGGCCGGCATGATTTCGAGCGTGTCACCGCGAACTCGGAATGTTCCGGGCTTAAGATCGTAATCATTGCGCTCGTACCGAATATCAATAAGGTGGCGTAAAACTTTATCACGCTTACGAATGTCGCCTTGCTTGAAATTTATAACTACTTGGCCATAATCTTCAGGACTACCAAGACCATAAATAGCACTAACACTTGCTACAATAACAACATCGCGCCGTGAAAAAAGGTATTGGGTTGCTGCCAAACGTAGACGGTCGATTTCGTCATTTATTTGGGCATCTTTTTCTATATAGGTGTCACTACGGGGGATATAAGCTTCAGGTTGATAATAGTCGTAATAGCTAACGAAATAAGCAACGGCATTATTGGGGAAGAATTCTTTGAATTCGCTATAAAGTTGAGCGGCCAACGTTTTGTTGTGGGCCATAATGAGCGTTGGCTTTTGAACCTGCTCAATGAGTTTCGCAATGGAAAAAGTTTTACCCGTACCGGTTGCTCCAAGTAAAGTTTGATGAACCAAACCCTCTTGTATACCTGCGGTGAGCTTTTTAATAGCGCCGGGTTGGTCACCGGTGGGTTGAAACTCTGATACAACTTGGAAATCGGGCATCTGTATTTATTCCTCTCCGGTTGAATCGTATGTAAACAGAGATCAAATTACTATTATACTCTACCTTTTCCTACTGACAAAAGTTATAAATTTAATCGCCTTTGATCCACCCCACAAGACCTTTAAAGATATTCGAAATCTCTCTTGATCGCCGATTTCCAAAATCTTCCAGTAATTGTTCTATTTGAAGACGAACTTCCTGCCCTGGTGCTTCTAAAGCATCGATAAGCACGCCAATGATCTGTGACTTTACAGCCATGTCGATCTCCGGGCGCTCATAGAGTTTACCTAATACTATCGCTGATTGGCATCGTGTCTCAATGTCACCCGGGTCCATTAAATGTCCACCTAGAGTTTTGATGGCCGGTTCAAGGAGTTGATCGAGCTTATGGAGCGCGGCAGTCCGACTTCGACGGTAACGAACATCGTCGAGTAAAGCCATAATTTTTTCTTGAAACTGTTGAGCTGACTTTGCTCGCAGCGCCTGTTCGCGTTTAACCAGGCTATCCTTACGGCTTTTCTGAATGGCACGCTGCTGAGATTTCAACTGCTGTAAATTTGCTCCACACTTTGTACACATTACCGCATCAACCTGATTCTGATAAAAACATAAAGGACATTCTAAGGTTAATCGATTACCACAACTGATACACAGCCGTCTTTGTCCCACATTTTGGGTGTTACATTTAGGACAAACAACCGAAACACCTGTTTTGATTTCATCGGTTTCTGTTGAAGGCTGTTTCGCGTCTAACCGTTTTATTTTCGATTTAGTACGTTTCTTTTTGGTTTGTAACGGTACATCCGTATTAAGTTTTGGAACTTGGTGAAGAGCTCCTGCCAGCGCCGCAACCGAGTCAAATCGATCCTCTGGTTTTTTTGCTAGAGCTTTTTGAATAATATAGGTACAGCCAGCAGGCAGATCCGGATTCACATCAAGAATTTGGGGAACAGGCTGTGTAATGTGCTTCATAATAATGCCCAAAGGCGTATTCGCCTCAAAAGGAAGCTGACCGGTAAGCATTTGGAAAATAATAACACCTAAGGCATACGTATCACTCCGACCATCTATTGCCTCACCATTAGCCTGCTCAGGACTCATGTAAGCAGGGGTTCCAATAATCAATCCCCCCGTAGTAAGGTTTGTTCGCTCTTCGGTTAATTTAGCAATTCCAAAATCGGTGAGAAAAGGGTTATTGTGATGGTCAAACAGAATATTATCCGGCTTCAGATCACGATGGATGATTCCTGACTTATGGGCTTCATCAAGAGCAGGTGCCAATCGCTCTATAATGTCCGCTACTTCGGCAAATGGAATTCGGCCTTGCTTCAGGCGATCACCTAAGCTGCCGCCCGTTAAGTACCGCATCACCAAAAAAGGTTGGCCATCCTCCTCACCAACATCATAAACAGGTACAATAGCCGGATGCTCTAAAAGAGCGATTGTTTTCGCTTCACGCTGAAAGCGAATTCGAAAAGAGGGATCGTGCAAGAATTCACGCGGAATAACTTTCAAAGCTACGTCACGCTGAAAATGGGGATCAAAAGCTCGAAAGACGGTAGCCATCCCCCCGCGCCCAATCTCTTCTTTAATTTCATAGCGAGCAATTTTATGTGCAATCATATTGCCCGATTGTACATCAAAAGACATAGAGGCAAAAATAGGTCGTGCTAAATGTTAACAATTTAATCTCCCAGAAACTTAAGAATACGAAATTTTCGCTCTCTTTTTTGTTGAACTACTTTCAGAGAGTTTGGTTTCTGTATACCTATAATAGCATTAACGCCATCTGGTTTCAATCGAAAAACTGTTTAAAGTATTTATTTTGAGTTGAAGTGTATAGAATTATCGTGTGAAAATCATACAAATGCGTTATAGTTTGTGTCTCAGGCCTGCTTACGTAGGAAAGCAATCTATTTTGTCCGACCTTACCACAAAATTGACAATTCCTCCCCATCACTTCATAATAAATTTCTTTGATTTTAGCTCTAGGGAAAGCGCCAAAAAGTTATGACTGAATGCTCATCATGTGGAGCGGAATTAGCCCCGCATGAAACTCGCTGCCCAACCTGTGGCAAAACAACCCCTTATTACCACCGCCAGCGACGATGCTTGCATTGCGGCACGCCCGTGGCCGAACAGGCCAAAACCTGTATCATATGCCATCAGCCTATTGATAATTTGCCACTCAACAGCTACCACTTTATCCATTCCTGGAAAGGTATTGGTGTAGGTGTGCTCATCGTGGTCCTGATTGTCATGACAGTTTTGAATTACCAAAACAATGACTCCAACCGCGTTGCTCAGGCTATTGAAAACACGCCTACATCCACGCCCAGTCAGACACCGACAGTTACGTCAACACCAACCACCACGCCCACACCTTCTCCCACATTCACAGTAACTCCAACATTTACACCGGAACCTCTCGTACATCTTATCGAAAGCGGACAAACGCTGAGCATTGTCGCTTCGCTCTACGGTCTTACTGCCGAACAGGTAGCCGAGGCGAACGAACTTGAATTGAGCACCATGCTTAGTGTGGGACAGCCTTTACTTATTCCCGGCAAGGCGGTTTCTCCAGAAGATGTAGAAGAGGATGATACGCCACCCCCGCTGATTGTTTACGTCATTCAGCAAGGCGATACCATAAGCAGTATTGCTTACGAGCACGGCACCACAATAGACGGTATTTTCTCTGTTAACGCCGACAAAGATCTGGGGTTAATTTTTCCCGGTCAAGAAATCTCCGTGCCGCTATCGACTCCTACTCCAACATTAACACCGACTCCGCTACCCACGGCCACGTTTACTCCGCAACCGGATTACCCTCTGCCTAACCTTCTTACCCCTGATGATGGCGCAGTCATTGACGATGCAACACTTCTCCTTAATTGGACTTCAACCGCTATTTTGAACGACGACGAATTCTATGTTGTTGTACTCAACTATCGTAATGGCCCATCGGCGGAACATTGGACAAAAAGCAATAGCTTCCGCTTATCGAAGCAAGAACGCCTGGCCAATGGCATGATCGACTGGACGGTGGTCATTAAACGCCAAATCGGCACCGATAGTGAGGGTAATCCCACAGGACCGCATCTGTCTCCATCCGGTCAGTTAATACCGTTTGAGTGGCGGTAAACATACGTAGGTAACTCCATCCCCATTTTTAAACAACCCTCTGTAGCGACAAGTTTGGTTCCTTAAAGAACAAAAACTTTGTCGCTACAGTCCATGGACTTATACACCTCTCGAGCTTTGCTCCAATGGTCATTTAACGTGTATAATGCCGATTTGTAACGTCAACGGAGGACACACTATGTCAACAAAAAGCGAACTCCTCGGCAAGCGAGTCGAGGTTCTGGATAAAGGTTGGGTTGAACTACAAGATATAATGGGCGACGACATCGCCATTGTAAACGCCGCGAGAGTCTCATTCTTGGGTGAAAGCAAAGGCGATGAAAAAGACAAGAAGTTGCTCTTTTATCTGTTACGCCATCGCCATACCAGCCCCTTCGAGCAGGTTGAAATGAAATTTCGGGTACGTGCTCCCGTGCTGGTTTGGTGGCAGTGGGCCCGTCATCGCACCTGGCATTACAACGCCCAAAGCGGACGCTATACGCCCTTTAGAGAAGACGATTTCTATGTACCAACGGTTTGGCGCAAGCAATCGAAAGATAACAAGCAGGCCAGCGAAGGCGTAATCGATCCGAACGAAGCCGACGCCTTGACCGTCGAGATGCTGAAACATTTCGATGAAGGCTTTGCCCTTTACGAACGGGCTTTGGCTGCCGGTGTGGCTCGCGAGCAAGCCCGACTCTTTTTACCCGGTTTCGCCGTTTATTACACGTGGGTTGTCAAAACCGATG
>JAGRBZ010000027.1 GCA_020433805.1 Anaerolineae bacterium | reverse complement strand
TTATAACAGGACATACGATCGTGCAGTCGATCATATACCGGTTTATAACGGGACATACGATCGTGCAGCCGATCATATACCGGTTTATAACGGGACATACGATCGTGCGGTCGATCATATACCGGTTTATAACGGGACATACGATCGTGCAGTCGATCATACACCGGTTTATAACGGGACATACGATCGTGCAGTCGATCATATACCGGTTTATAACGGGACATACGATCGTGCAGTCGATCATATGCCGGTTTATAACGGGACACACGATCGTGACGACCGCACCCAGACGTAAGAGGTCCGGGCTATGAAACAGCATCGGATGAAATCCGGTTTTTCAAAAAAACTATCGTTTTTGGCAAGAAGCTCTAGGGATTGTGATTGTGGCTCGAGTCGTGCTTTTTTGGTTTGAGGAAGGGAGGCAACATCGAATGGCTTTTGGGCCTGGCAAATTTCCATTCTAACAGTTGACTGGGATAATTATTTTCGTTTAGAATGGTTGTAGATATATTTTATGTCGAAGCGCATCGGCATAAACCCGACTTTTTTCGGGATAATCCAACGCAAGCGAGGGATTTACCACGTTCTTTCAGCGTATTCCTCGCTCGGCGAGAATATACGGAGATTATTCCGTTCAAGAAGATTTGTTAGCTTGCTGGTCATTAAAAACGATACTTCTATTTTGCCATATTTGTTATGAAGATATTTAAAGACAAAAAAATCTGGGAATCCTCTGAAAAAGTATTTCTATCTTACTTATACACTTCAATTCGTGCTCGACCATTTCAGCTCTACGATGAAATTGGAAAAATTTTGTTTGCGAGGCCGGAGATTGAACATTCTAATATTTACTTTATAGTCGAAAATACGAAAATCAGATTTATCCCAGAAAAAACAACTGTTGATAAGAATGGTGTAATCAAAATATTTTTCCGTATTGCTAATAAACGCTCAATGAGGCGTAAGGTAACTTTTCCTCAACTATTCCTTGACAAAGCTACCCTTGAAAAAGGTTTCAAATCCGTAATCATAGGAGTAAAAGATCAAGAGAATTTTGAGAAGGAGATGTTCAGACGAAAAACGTCCTTTCTAAGTGGGCTTTCATTCAATCTTACCAAATCAAATGATAATATTCTTATATTTAATGTCTATACAAAAGATTGGACACGAGAACTTCCAATGATAGCTCATAATCTTATAGATCTATTAAAAATTAGTATTGCTGATAAATCCAGGATTTTGTATATTGGGCAATCTAATCAGATAAAGAAACGCATAGCGGTGCATGAGAAAATTCAAAGAGCTTTATCGGAAGTTGCTGACGACAAAGACATATACATCTATTTTTTTACCTTCGTAGCTAAACACTTCTATATGAATGCGCCAAAACGATTTGCGGAGTTCATTGAGAATCCCGAAACAGGATATATTCATGATCAGGGTCTCTTAAATCTGGTAGAAATGGGACTGATAAATTACTTTAAACCAAGGTATAACTCAACCTTTGTAGATACGGAGATTTCCTCTAATCAGCAGGTTGAAAAATTATTAAGAGACAATGGTTTTACACAAATGGTTATTGACGTTGATTTTGACGATAAAATATGGCACTTTAGCTCAGATTGCATTCCGTCTAAGGAAAGTCATTCGATAATCTACAAGATAGAGTAATTAAAGAGCAAGCTAACAAACCGCTTCGTGCCGACCCATTGAGCTGTTTTTTTTCGCAAGATTTGGTTTTTATTGAGGGTAATTTTGGGCGGCACAATCGGGGGCGTTACGCGGATAAAATATCTAGGAGCGCTGAACCAAATGCCTCAGTTCCAATGGAGTACCGAACCTACAGACCTAATCCGACCCTTTGAGGTTCGGTACAACGCGCCAGATGCAGGGGCTTTGTTTGCTTGGGCTAGTAAAGCAGTTGAAGAGATTTACTATCTCAACGACATAGATTTAACGTTTGAAGCATCAGGGCAAACAATCGGTAACCACAATCCTGATGTCGTTGACTTAGCTCATGCGCGGTGGGCGACAGGGACCTGCATTACTGCACTTGATCTATGTGCTGCCGCATTTGGCCGAACCTTCTGCGGGCACACAAGCAATAGGGAAATGGATATGTCGTTCTTTGACAAGGCTGGAAGGTACAAGCAGGAGGCCACCCAACGTCGCAAACAATTGCCCGCCACAGCATTGGCTTGGATTGACGGAGTGTTAATTGACACGGAATATATGCAAACCAAGTCGGCGCGGAATTGGCTTACCCACTCTCGTGTGACCAGACACTTTAAACTTGGCCCCGATAGTCGCCAACGCCTTCGATTGAGCATTGATGGACATAAGATCCCGGTCAGGCAGGTTATTGAAACTGCTCGCGGCGTTGCAGTACATCACATCTCGGCGGTCCTTAAGGTCTTGCCAACTCTGTGAAGGTCACAACTCACAAGCCGAGCGGGTACGCACCCGGAGACCTTATCGCGTGGTTAAAATGTATGGTGAAGTTGGGACAACTTTTGAGACCACCTTCACCTAGAACTGAGAAAAGAAATGATGAAAACTGAGCAAGGAAGAATCAGCGTAGAAGACGGGCATCAGATTTGGTATCGGCGCATTGGAAATGGGGGCATCCCATTACTGATGCTGCACGGCGGTCCTGGTGCGGGGCACGATTATTTGGAACCCCTTGATCACTTGGCGGCAAATCGCCCTGTTGTGTTTTACGACCAACTGGGCTGTGGTCAATCGGACCAGCCCGACGATCGGACTCTATGGCGCATAGAGCGTTTCGTCGCTGAAGTCGATACAGTGCGGCAGGCTTTGGGTTTAGAGCAAATTCATTTACTCGGTCAATCCTGGGGTGGCTGGTTGGCCATCGAATATATGCTCACAGCCCCGAAAGGTGTGGTCAGTTTGATCCTATCCAGCACTTCTGCCGGTATTCCTCAGTTTGTGGCTGAAGCCAACCGCCTCAAATCAGAATTACCACCGGCAGTCACTGCAACGATGCAGCGTTATGAAGCCGCCGGTGACTACCGCCATCCCGAGTATGTGGAGGCCTCTCAAGAATTCTACAGGCGGCACGTCTGTCGTCTGGTCGAGTGGCCGGAGCCACTCCTGCGTACTATGGCTAATGTCGCGGATAACCCTGTTTATGAGACGATGAACGGACCAAATGAGTTTACGGTGATTGGCAATCTCAAGGATTGGGACCGGACAGACCGACTAAGTGAGATCACAGTGCCGACCCTCATTACCGTTGGCCGCTATGATGAACTAACGCCCGCCTGCGCTGAAACGCTGCATCAAGGTATCTCCAACGCACAGATGGTTGTTTTTGAAGAAAGTTCCCATTTGGCCCATTTTGAAGAACCAGAAAAGTATCTGCAGACGGTGGCCGATTTTATGGCAAAGGTGGAGAGAGAGAAGGACTGAGCGGGATTTAGCCGACTTAGGATCGGCAAAAAAACAACTTCCGCATATGTCATAGCGAGGAGAAACGACGAAGCTATCTCCGCGTTCGGAAATGGGGATTGCTTCGCTTTGCTCGCAATGACATGCCGAACAGAGCCTGTTAACCAAGCCGGTCAAACAAAACGCAGCGCGTTAGGAGTCGGAGCGCAGGTTTGAATTCGCCCTCATCAAGCCAAAACCCGCCTTTACTGCAAAGCCTGCGCTTTAGCTAAATCAGCCTCGGCCCCAAGGCTCTTAAATCGGTCGATAGCGGCGTCCAACATCGCCTGGGCTTTCGCTTGGTCACCGGTCGTTGATAAGGCGCGGCTAAGGATTGTCTTGGTGCGGGCGGCCTCGTACACCATTTCGAAATCGTTCAAGATGGTTAAGCTGTGATTTAACATGGCGATGGCCTCATCGACCTTATCATGGGCCAGCAGCGCTTCGCCCAGCATACGCCGCGACTTGCCCTCTTGCAAGGGGTTACGCAGCTGCACCGCCCGCTTCACCGAACGCTGTAGATATTCCAGCGCCCGGTCAATTTCACCCGTGCCTAAGCAGTACTCGCCCCACCGTCGCTCCAGCTCAGGAATGTAATCGTTGGCACCGACTTCGGTGAAGATGGAATGACTACGGGCCAGGCAGGTTAAGGCATCGGCCCACTCCTGCCGGTAGATATGCACCTGGGCCATACGGCTCAGCGTTTTGGCCTCATCTTTGGCCATGCCTATCTGCCGCCAGGTGGCGCAGTTTTCGCGCAAAATGTAAAAGGCTTTGTCCCACTCGCCCCGGCAAAAGTAAAGATCGGCTAAGTTGTTGCTGGCCCGGCTGTAGCCATCGACATCGCCCACCTTATTAGCCATGGTGAGGCTTTTCATGTAGGACTCCTCGGCTTTTGACCAATTGCCTTGCAAGAAATAGGCCACCCCCAAATGGTTGTAGGGGCTAACTTCGCCGGGAGGGTTATCGATTTCCTGATGAATAGAAATGCTCTCGCGGGAAAAGTGGAGCACAACATCAAAATAAGCGCGCAGCAGACAGATGGCGCTCAAACGGTTGAAGACTTGCGCCATAATTTGCTGGCTCTCGCGCGATTTTATCTGCGAAACAATAGCCAGACTTTGCTGGCACCAGTCGATGGCTTGATCGAGCTGGCCTTGGTGGTCAAAGGTTCTGGCTCCAACCAGGTAAATGCGCGCCGCTTCGTTATTAAACATATCCTTTTCCAAATAGGCTAGCCCGGCTTCTAACTCCTTAAAGGCGGTTTCGTACTCGCTCCGTTTTTCGTAGACAACAGCCGCTGAGCAGCATAAATCGGCCAACTGCCGGCTCTGGGCCGGCGATGGTTCTTCCGCTTCAACCAGCACACGGGCCGCTACATAATGGTTAAGTGCCTCATCATGGCGACCAATGAGGGTGAGAACCTGCCCCAGAAACTTATGAACCGGCAGCCGCAGCCGATGAAACGAAGCGGCCTCGGTAGGGCTGAGTTGGTTGAGCATATCCAGGGTGTTGGTGTACCAGATCAGCGCCGCTTCGTTGGCGTAATCGGCCTGGGCCTGACGCGCCGCCTGGATACTGTAGACCAGCGCCTTGTCAAACTCATCGGCATTGCAAAAGTGGTGGGCCAGTTCCTCAGCCGGAGGGTTGAGATCGGCCAGCGCGCGCCGCTCTAACGCTTCGCCGGCCTGTCGATGCAGCATCCGGCGACGCAGCGGCCCCATATCATCGTAAAGTACGTATTGAACTTCGACATGGCTAAAGCACAACATGCTCTCACCAAACGTCGGCTCTTCCCACAGCAGTTGGCGCTCCAGGGCCACATCCAGATGCTCCAGCACCTCCCACTCGGAAAGGCCGCTCATCTCGCGCAGATCCTCAAAGCGAAAGGTTTGCCCTAAAACCGATGCTTGACGCAATAACGCCTGGGTGTCGGGGCTGAGGTAATGAATACGTCGCCAAACCGCTTCGCGCACGCTGCGCGGCAGGCGCACCTCCTCGATGTCGGGAAAATGCCACTCGCCGGCCTGGGCAATGATCAGGCCATCGTCAACAAGCGTCTTCGCCACCTCTTCAACGTAAAACGGATTGCCGGCGGTTTGCTCGTAAATTTTGGCGGTTAAAGCCGGTGGGGACGGCTGTTTCCAAATATTCTCCAATACGCGGGCGACGCCGTCTTGCTCAAGCCGGCCCAAGGTTAGGGTGCGATAGACCGGCGAGCTGCTTAAATCACGGAGCGTATCGAGCAGCGCGTGACCCCGTTCCAAATCTTCGTCGCGGTAGGTCACCATAACCATGAGCGCCATTGTGGGCAAATGGTGGGCCAGGTAGCGCAGCAGATCGAGACTGCTTCTATCAGCCCAATGTAAATCATCAAGAATAAGCAGCCAGGCGCGATCTTCGGTGGCCTGTTTGATGAATTGGGTGAGGTTGCTCATCAAGCGCAACTGCTCTTGCTTTGGCCCCAGGATAGGCGGCTTGGGAAGATCGGGCAGAATGTGATGGATTTCGGGCACCAGACGGCTAAAATGGCTGATGTTCTGGCGGGCTTCTTCATTAAAGAGTTCCGGCGGAACGGTGGCAAAGTAGGTTCGCAGCGCTTCGGTAAAAGGATGATAGGTGGGGCTGCTCTCTGGCTCTTGACAGCGTCCAATTAATAAGACGGGCGGCTCGCACTCGGCAGCAAACTGCTGCACCAGACTGGTTTTGCCGACTCCCGGTTCGCCGGTGACAAAAACGAGCTGCCCCTGTCCATTTTGAACCTGCTGCCAGTAGGAGTGGAGTATTTTCAGTGGCTTTTCGCGGTCGATGAGCGGCATTTTACGCGGCTGTTTCAGATCGTTGACGTTGACGATTAAACTACTTGATACACGGCGCGCTTGTTCGGCACTGGAGTAACGCGCACTGGGATTGTTAATCAGCAATTTAAGAATAAGGTGCTCCAGCGAGGGCGAAATGTCGGCATTGATTTCACGCGGCGGGTGCGGCGCTTGATGGAGATGCGCCTGCAAAATTTCTTGATCGGTACCACTGTACGGCAGTTGCCCTGTAAATAATTGAAAGAGAACGACACCCAGAGCATATAAATCGGTGCGGGCATCGAGCGGCTGTCCCAGAATTTGTTCAGGGGCCAGATAGGCCGCCGATAAGTGAAGAAGCGGCGCATCGAGTAGTATTCGTCCTTCTTCTAAACGCCCCAGGCCGATACCGCTTAGTTTGACTCCGTGCGGGGTTAAGAAAATATTGCCGGGTTTGAGGTTACCGTGGGTTAGTCCCCGGCTGTGAATATTTTCTAAGGCCAGGGTAATGTCTAGCGCTACATCCAAAGCCTGGTCAACGGACAACAGTTGAATAGGCCCATCGAAAAAGTCCTGTAATGTATCATCGGCCACAAATTCTTCAACAATAAAGGTAAAGTTGGCGTCGCTCCCCACTTCATAAACCCTAACTACCGAAGGTTGGTCGAGATCGATCAGTTGGTGAGCCTGGCGCGTAAACTTTCTTAAAGTTTGCTCGCTAAGCGCAGCCGACAAAATCTTGATGGCAACGGTGCGATTCAGTTTCGTATCCATTGCTTTGAGCAATGTACCTAACCGGCTTGTGCCGATTTTGCCTTCGATAAGATAGCGCTCGTTGATGATTTGGCCGGGTAAGTTCAACGCTTTACGGGCATGGAGGGCTTCAATGGCAGCATCAACCGACGGATAAATAGCAAAAACATCACGGTAACCGGCCAGTTCGATAACGCGCATAATGCTTTCTAACGGTGCAACCAGCACGATAGAGCCGTTGCCTTCGGCGTGCCCCAGCGTAACGAGCATTTTGAGCGTCGCCGTGGTTAGCGTCTCAACATGGGTGAGGTCGATAATGGAGTCGGACAACGCCCGATGTTCCGCAAATTTAGCTAATTGCTGGGCGATTTGATCGACACCACGCTCGTCAAACACGCTGGTTGGCGTGACCACAGCCGTTTCCTGATCGGACATTACCTGAAACTCAACCGCACCGGTGGGCGTTAAATCGAGCGTCAGCCCCTCGTAGCCAACTAATACTTCACAATGCGGCATTTTACTATCTTGCTCTTGATAGGCCACGGCTGTAGATTGAATTTCTTGAAGTTGGTTGTCCGAATAGATGGGGTCGTGATGGAACAAAATCAGCTTCTTGACGTTGGCGGCGCGCGCAAAATCGACCCCAATCAGGGCCGAGCTGTGGCCCCAATCGACTTTTTCCCAACTCTCTCGAAGGGTGTATTGAGCATCAAATATAAGCGCGTCCGCCCCTCGAAAAAAGTCAATATGGGGGTTGACGCTGGCATCGCTTAAATCTTGAAACTCGGCGTCGCTGGCGTATACAAAGGCACAATGTTCATCCTGAAATCGGTAGCTGTACGCTTTCCCCGGATGTGGATTTTCGATGGTGTTGATGGTGACTTTACCGATTTGAAAAGCGTGACCGGGGGTTAACGGAATAAAATGGAAGGTGGCCTGCATATAATCGAGGCTGATGGGAAAATTGAGCGGGCGCTGCTGGTCGCGCAGCGCCTTTTCCAAATCGTGAATGCTGTAGATATAGATTTCATTGCCGGCTACAAAGTTAGGGGCAAAAAAAGGGAAGCCTTGCAGATGATCCCAATGGGCGTGGCTAAAAAAGAGGTGTAATATCCCTTCGCCACGACCAAAAGGGCCGTGCATCAACTCGCGGCCCAACTCGCGCAGGCCGGAGCCGGCGTCGATAACAAAAATATCACCCCGCGATTGTATCTCAATACATGAGGTGTTGCCTCCGGCTGTGCCCCGCGCCAGAATAGGAAGCTCGCTTACGTAGGCTTGCACTTCGGCCATATTGTTTGTATCAATATCAGGCATGCCATATATGGCCTGCCGAATCTTTTCTTCGATTTGATCAGACCGAAGCGGCGAGGGAATCGAACCCCGCGTTCCCCAAATTTTTATCTTCATAGGCAACGTTCGATGCGTTGGATGTTTGGTCGATAGGTTATCGAGTGGATTATTCAAACTAATCTTAGCACAGAATAAGATCAATTAAAATGATCCGATCACGTTTTAGGGGGAAAGACCCATTTTACCGGGTAAAAGGGTAAAAATCAGAGAACTTAATTTGCAGGTTGTTACGCTTTTGAGTTCTGCACGAGTTAGGATAGAGAAGAAGAGAGGTTTAACCGTGGACTTCTAAAGGCTTTTTTGAACGCCCGTTAACATCGGTCAGCAGGCTTTCAAGATAGGCATTACTTACCTGACGGCTGCGCTTGACCGAGGTGCGTTTGGCTAACCAACGCGGTAGCCCTAAAAGGCCGGCAAACTGTCCTTTAAGCCGCGCGCGAGCTGCCTCGCCGCGCCAGGCACGTAACGCTTCAGAGGCAATTTTAATCTGGGCGCGAACTATTGACCAGCCGTAGCGACGAAAGATAAAGCCGGGCAGTACTTTCGCCAGAACAAAGAGCGTGTTGCGCCCGGTATAGTAGCTGGCTGTCACCCCTCCGCCGGTGGCGCTTACGTGATGATAAACTATCGCTTGCGGGGCAAAAACAACCCGATAGCCGGCCAGTTGAGCGCGCCAGTTGAGGTCTACATCTTCCATGTACATAAAGAGGTCTTCATCAAACAAGCCGATGTCGTCCAGCATCGCGCGACGATAGGCTACGGCACCACCACAGCCACCAAAAATATAGGAGTCGTCATCAAATTGCCCGACATCCTTTTGCCACACGCCGCGATTAATGGGGATACCGTCAACACCAAAGGCATCACCGGCCGAGTGGATTTTATCGCGCTCGTCAAATAGCAAAATTTTACTGGCAACCATCCCGGCGTCGGGATAGCGAGCCAGCACATCAACAATAGCTTTGGCCCAACCGGAGTCTGCTTCCGTATCGTTATTGAGCGGGACAATGATCTGGCCGTTGGCGTGCAGCACGCCCCGGTTGATAGCGCCCGCATAGCCTAAGTTTTCGCCAATTTCGAGAATGTTCACCTCGGGGTAATCGCGACGCGTGAGTTCTAGCGACTCATCGGTTGAACCGTTGTCGGCCAAAATGATTTCCACATTTGGATAGGTTTGACGTCGCAATGCATCAAAACAGGGTGGCAAATGATGTACGCCGTTGTAATGGGGAATAATGATCGACAGCAGTGGTTCCATCATGACATTGGAGCTGAGTGGGTCGCTTCAAAGTGGGCGGCTAGCGCTTCTTGCCAGGGGCGTAACGTAATTCCCAGCGCGGCTCCTTTCGTATTGGCTAACGGGGCAAAGGGAGGCACGGTTGAGGCTCGAGAATAGTCGGCCAGCGTAATCGGGTGAACCGGTACATCCTCACGCCCGCCGAGACGCAGCACCTCTTTGGCGTAATCATAGCGCGAACAGTAGCCGGCATTGGTAAAGTGGTAGGTACCATAAGCATGCGTTTCAACCAACTTGCCAATCGCTTCGGCTAAGTCGAAGGTGTAGGTCGGGTTACTGACTTCATCGGTTACAACACGCAGTTCGCCGTATTTTTCGGCGGCTGCCAGAATTTTTTCCGGGAACATATGTCCACCGCCATAAACCCAGGCGGTGCGCACAATGTACAATCCATCTTTAAGATAATGGGCCGCCATCTGTTCCCCCGATCGCTTGGAGCTACCGTAAGGGTTAATCGGGTTGGGTTTATCATCTTCATGATAGGGCCGATCAGAGCGTCCGTTAAAAACTTCGTTTGTAGAGATATACACCATTTCAGCATTGCAGCGCAGACAGGCATGGGCAATATTTTGCGTTCCGAAGGCATTGACGCTAAAAGCCGTATCAGGATCCTTGGCACAGCCATCAACATTCGTCATCGCTGCACAATGGATGACCAACTCCGGGTAATAGTCGGATAGCTTCTGGACAACGGTATGATCTTGAACATCGTGGCGAGGAAAATCTAGTATATCAAAATTGTGCTGGCTTAAATAATGCTTGAGAGCTTGTCCCAGTTGACCTGTAATACCGGTAATGATTGTTCGCATAATTCCTCTCAATGGCTAGAGGTGACAGCTACTTGCGTGTATTAAATCACGTTATGTGCGTTGTAAAGACACAGATTTATCAACAAAAAGTGACTGCCACCTGATTTTTATCGTAGTCCCGGGATAGGATCGCGTCCTGACTCGGGTTTGTTGTCGCTTAGTTGGCGGCGGACAAAGTTAACAAAAACATTCATAGCCATAATGGGCCATGGGAGAATTAATCCAATTATAGCAGCCACCAGAATTTCGAGTAAACTTATGATTTGCCAAAAGGCAACATTAACCGATGGAATATACCATTGTATTATGAAGCCATTTTGCCAAAAAGCCCAAAGTAAAGGCATCAAGAGCACAAATAGGGTTAGGAAGCTAAAACCATAACCGGTGTTAAGGAGCGTTCCCCAATCGCGCTCATCAACCAACATCAGGAATATTAAAACCAAAGCGCCTCCAGCTAAAAAACTAACGACCATCCGGCGGGCAATATCGAACGGAAGCTGCAACAGGTTTGGAAAGGCGCTGATGGAGTAACTATACCCTTGTAGCTGAAACAGAGCATGGTAGACCACAACCGTTACCACGGTGGCAATGAGGATAAGACCGGCATGGGTATTGCGCCGACGCCACATCATAAAGAACCAAATTACGGCCATCATCACGCCAAAAAAGAGACGTGGCCATCGTTCCGCCTGAATGCGGCTGTAGCGGGCAGTAGCCATTTGCGTATCGGCTGTTTCTTGGGTAAGAAGCGCCAACTGAAAAGCGCCATTGATGTTGTTTTGTGAGAAGGTGAGGGCCGCTCGCTCCAGATCGGCTAGCAGTGACTCAGGCAAAGTAGCTTCGGGACCGACGATGTTAATCAGGTAATCCTCGGCCAGACGGATGCGCTGTTCGGCCAGCGCTATTTGAGCCAGAGTTTTATTCTCCTGGTTAAGGTTAAGCATTTCAAACAGAATACGTCCCTGTGCTGTGGACGGAGCAGCCAACCCCAACAGCGTAGCCACCGTCGGCGCAATATCCATTTGAGAAATGAGACTGTATTGACCGGAGTTAATGCCTCGCCCATTGATAACCAGCGGCTGTTGGATAACTTCCAACTCCGTGCCGCCATAACCGCCGGAGGCTATGTGGCCGTGATCGCTTAAAACGATGAGGGTCGATTGATCCAGGTTCATAATTCGGCTAATCTGCCCGATGTAACCATCCAGACGCGTAGCGGTGTTAAGGTAGGCTTCGCCGGAGGCTCCATCGAGCCGAGATGCCACAAAATCGAGGCTGGTAAATTGGATGAGAACCAAATCCATCTGGTCATCTTTTAGCAACGGTAGGGCGACATTCAAAATAGCTTGATCGGCTTCAAAACCGGCAACATTCACAAAAAACGTTTCGTCAAGGTGTTCACGCGGGATCAGTCCTCGCCAATCATCTAGACCTAACAGCGCGGTCTTGAGTTGGGCATTGTGAGCCTGAGCAAATATAGAGTCGACTTGCGCGATGTCTAAAGCCTCAAAAGGCTTGTCGATGGGGGCGACGCCGTTAAGATCAGGCGAGGCCCCGGTAATGAGCGTCATCCGAGACGTTTGAGAGTAGGTGGGAGGCAAACTTTGAATAGTGCTGCTGGCTCCGGTTTGCGCGAGCTGTTCAAGAACAGGAAGCTCAAATGTTTGAAACGCTTCATTGCCTAAGCCACTTAACAAAACGATGACCACCTTGGATGTTCTGGGCAACACTGGGGCCTCAGTTCCCTGGGCAGCATGTATAAACGGAGGCTGATAGCTATAGGCTGAATCATAGAAGCTATTGATCCACGTCCATGAGCCGACCACCAAACCAACCAATATACAAATACTAAAGAGGATAGAAATAGTTTTCTTCATAAATATATTGAGTTACGCAGTTCGAGAGGTGACAGTCACTTGACAATGATAAATCCAGCTATTTGGGCCAAACGGACGTACAACCAAAACAAAAAGTGACTGTCACCTTGTTCGTTCGCCCAACTGTGTAAGTTCTAAAATAGAGAAGTTACTTAGCTGCCTGGTTTCCTGTGCCTCCTATAGCCTCAGGTATTGGAACTATAGTAAATACACAACGCACAACTTATCTTTGATTAGAATATGAGTTACGCAGTTGAACTGAGACATAAGATTGGTTCAGTCTTAAACGATCAAATTAAGCCTAAATCAAGGTGTAAAACGGTTGAACTCCGGTTGAAGGCTTAGTTGGAGACTGAACCAATCTGAACTGCGTAACTTCTATAGAAATTATACTCATCTTGCGAGAAAGTAAAGAACAATTCCGAATTATAGCCGTATCTTTGCGCGGTTAAAAGTCTTAAAGTAATATTTGTCCTTGGGTATCTATCATTTGGAGATTTAATAAAGCTGTGTAACATGGGGCGACATTTCAGCAAGTTTGTTGGAAATTTGTAAAAATTTGCCTTAATTATAAGATTTTGTACACTAAACAGACAATTCTAACGAATAATTGATTTAATAACTCCAGCGTCAGAATATATACAAGCGCAGTGTTGCAACGCATAATTTAGGAAGAACTATTTTGGGACGAATATTCTTCTATTCTGAATTTTATGGGAGACGGATGGGATTAATACCATGGAAGGAAATGTAACAGAATTAGAACGGCGTTATCAAACCTTGCTCCAGGATTATCAATCGGGCAGAGTTGACGAAAACACGTTCATAGCAGAAGTTGACAAACTCCAATTCAGAGATGATTGGGGTCGATATTGGATGCTCGGTGCCCAAACCGGTGAATGGCACTATTACGATGGGCAAGCCTGGCATCAAGCCGATCCTCGCGAGGCCGATAAACTTCCTTTTCTCGACAGCGAAGGACGCTACTGGCAGAAAGGAATAAAAAGCGGCGATTGGTACTATTACGAAGCCAGTACAGGGGAATGGGTCAAACCCGATAACGGTAGTACACCCGCTTCATTTGCTCCGGCAGCCCAGCAAGCCGGGCAATGGCAAGGCAGCCAGCAAACGCAAGCGTACACCCCCTCACCGGCAATGGGAATGGGAATGGGCGGTGCTCCTAACCAAGGCCAAGGCGACTCGCAACTTTACCAGGATGATGATGGTCGCTATTGGGCCCAAGGTAGTAAATCGAACCAATGGTACTTTTATGATCAAGACGGCTGGCATCCGGCTGATGAATTTCAGGCTAGAACCGGCTCTCACACACCGCAGCCTCAATTCCAGGCACCGCAATACCAAACGCAAAGCACCTATCCTTCAATTCAAGACTCGCGGCCGGCTCCTGCTTATACCACACAATCGGCTCAGAATTATGTGCCGCAGCCTCAGCAACCTATCTATCAGCAGTCGATGGGCTACGCCCAACCGGCCCCACCGCCCACGTCTGCACCCAGCGGTGACTGGTACTATCACGATGGCAAACAGTGGTTAAAGTATTCATCCGGCGAACCGGCGGAAGGGGCTGTTCCTGATGTGGGCGGCATTCCCGATCAAACAACGCAAGAAGCGGCTGAAGCTCCGGAACCGAAACCGGCTAAAAAGAGCGAACCCGTTGTTGCCGAATTTTTTGATGATGACGATGCGGATATCGAAGTTGTTGATGTCGAAGTTATCCCTGTCTATGACCCCGAACCGGAGGAAGTTGAGCCGGAGCCGGAACCAGAGCCGTTGCCTATCCCCGAACCAAAACCCGAACCGGTTCCTGAACCAAACGCCTTCGAGGCATCCCGGTCTGAGGTGGCTCGAGTCGACACGGAAGCACGTACGCACGTGCCGCGTCGGGCTGATGAAATTCGCCCCCGACGTACGCGAACATCGCCTTTAGATCAGGCTGAAGCCCGCACCAGTCGCGAGGATGATGAACGTCCGGCTCGAAGACAACAAACGGCTTCACGACCATCCGCGCCCATTAGGCGAACACCGGCTGATCCAAGTCGCCCCGTAATGCCGCGGAAACACTCTGGAGCACACGATCCCACCGTTGTTATTCCTACAACCGCAAAACCAACGCCGCCGTCTAAATCTGATCAGCGTCGCGCGCGTGAAAATACGGCTCCCATGGAACCGATCAAGCCGTCGGTCCCGACTCCGGTTGCCCGAGAAAAAACCGATGTACCTACGCCATCCGGCGGTCGGCATCGACAAGTTACACAAGAATTACCAAAAATCACCGTTCCACCTAAGGCTGAACCGGCTAGTGCCAACAAGGCTAAGTCGCAAACCCAGCCTTTACCGGTAACGCCCGCCGCGACACCGTCTAAACCAGTACCGAAGCCAAAGGCGATTGCCGCTCCGGCAGTGCAACCCGCGACGGAAACACAAGAAGAAAAAGAAGGCTATACCTTTGGCGATATTCTACGCTCACTTCCAAGCACCGTGTGGACGGTTGTAGCCGGAGTAGCGGTTTTAATCATTGCAGCCGTACTCATTACAGCCAGCTTAGTTTATGGCGGTGACTTCTTTGGCTTTGATACCACTGCTGCGGTGGCAAATCCAACACCTACTCTAGACAGCGGATTGGCCCCGGATGCCACGCCAACACCCGGCCCCACGGCCGAAGTCTCAGGTGTCGTGAACACACCGACACCGGTAACCTATGCCTCTTACAGCAACGCTGATTTAGAAATTCGGTTAGAGCGCCCCGACAACTGGTTAGATAATGAAGAAGAGAATAAAGTTATACTCGCTGCCAGTACAGAGGGTTTGCAGGCTGATAGTGTCGAGGCAGCAAATATGCGCATCGGTAAATCAACTGAAGAGGATATTGATATTCCCGATCTACTCACGGAAGTGCTTGATGAATTTCCGGAGGATGTCGAAATACTGAATGAAGGCACCATCAGCATTGCCTCACAAACATGGACTTCAACCCAGATCCGCTTCGATAATGAAGACGGCGAGGGACAAGGTATTGCCACTATTGCGGTAACCACTCGCGATGGCGTCGGTTACTATCTGGTTGCTGTCGCTCCGGCGCAAGAATGGAACACAGCGCAACCGATGTTCCAGGGCGTTATCAACAGCTTCGAATTTGTTAGTCAAGAAGAGTTGGCGCGAACCCAAGCCACAGCCACAGCAACAGCGGCACCGACTACTTCAACCGATGACGAAGAGGATGAGGAAGGTGTCTCAGCCAGCGCTGTCGGAGGAGATGATGAAGCCGATGAAGCCGATGAAGCCGATGAAGCAACACCAACTGCAACGCCACGACCAAGCCCAACAGCGACACCAACACCGGAAGCCGACGCTACTCCGCTCGTGTATGCTATCCAATCCGGAGACACACTTTTAGGGATTGCGGTTAAATTTGGCGTCGATATTGACTTGCTGGCTCAAGAAAACGGCATTGATGATCCATCCGGCTTGCAAGTTGGTCAAGAACTGGTCATTCCTTACACATCCGAAGAACTAGCCGCCTACAACGCTAGCAATGGCTCAGTTATCCCGGATGAGGAGGAGGACACAGAAGAGACAGACAGTGAAGAAGATACAGATACAGAAGAGATAGACACAGCCGAAACGTCTGAAGACGCTGAAGATGAAGAATTAGCAGCTGCTCCTGAGCCAGAAGAAGAGGAAGAGTCCTCTGAAGCCGCACCGGTTTCAGGACGTATCGTTTATCCGGCCTTCAATCCGGGAACGCAAAGTTACGATGTCTGGCTTGTTGATCTTGGTACGGAAGAGCAAACACCCATTGCCGGAAATGCCAGCCAACCCGATTTTAACCAAGACGGAACATTATTTGCCTATCGCTCCTGGGACCGTGGCACGCGCGGCATTTTCTTTAGAGACTTTGTTGGTGGTCGCAGCGGCATCGTCACAAAATTTGTGGAGGATGCACTTCCCAGTTGGGCACCTGACGGCTATTCCTTTGTATTTGCTAGCCGTAAGGAAGGTGACCGCGTGCCCCGTCTTTATGTGGGTAACCAGCAAGGTACTGAAACCGTTGGTATTGGTTTTCAGGGTGAATACCCCGATACTTTCCCTGACGGACGCATTGTTTCTAGAGGATGTACTCCGTCTGGTGACTGCGGTATCTTTATCATGAGTGGTCGCGGTGGTGCAGAGCGCAAAATCAGTGATGATCCAGCCGATACGGCTCCATCTGTCTCGCCCGATGGCTCAAAAATCGCTTTTATGTCGTCCGGTCGCGGCGCACGCAATTGGGAAATCTTCGTCATGGGTGCCGACGGGTCGAACCCCACGCGCCTTACGGATAACGGCAACAACGACGGTCTTCCAACCTGGTCTCCCGATGGCAAAAGTATTGCTTATGTTTCGGATCAAGGTGGCGTTTGGGCGGTATGGGTAATGAATGCTGACGGTAGCAACCAGCGCAAGCTTTTCAACATGAAAGGCTCACCTGATGGTAACATTCTGCATGATGAGCCAAACTCAAAAGGCTGGTTAGAAGAGCGTATTTCCTGGGCTCCATAGCCCTTCACTAACTAAAACTGTTCCCCAGGTGCAAGGCACTTACGGCGAAAATTCCATAGGAATGCTTAGATTTTTTAGCCCCAAAATACGCTGTAATTGTGCCTTGCACCTTCTCTCTGGCTTACACTAGCCATAATTAACCGATTGACGCCCCTTTACACAAATGTTATAATGACTCAGGTCAAACAATACCCCTTACCTGGATAAAATTCATGGCAAATTTAGTTGGTAAAACTCTGGGAAAATATCGCCTGGTCGCTAGACTGGGTCGCGGCGGCATGGCTGAAGTTTACAAGGCTTACCAACCGGGTCTTGATCGTTACGTTGCTATTAAAGTCTTGCATAGTCATCTACTCGATGATGCTGATTTCATTGGTCGCTTTGAGCGTGAAGCGCTTGCTACCGGTAAATTACGCCACCCTAACATTGTCCAAGCTGTCGATTTCGACCGCGACGGAGACATGTATTTTTTGGCTATGGAGTTTATCGATGGCCCATCGCTAAAAGATGAAATGAAAGCACGTCTTAGTGTTGACAAACCGTTTACCTTAAAAGAAATCGCCCGGATTTTTAGTGCGCTATGTAGTGCCGTCGACTATGCTCATAAACGCAGCATGGTTCATCGCGATATCAAACCGGCCAACGTTATGATCAACCAAGAAGGGAACGTAGTATTAACCGACTTTGGTATCGCCAGAATTATGGAAGGAACACAGTACACGCAAACCGGGGCGTTATCCGGAACACCGGCTTATATGTCGCCCGAACAAGGAAAAGGTGAGCGGGCCGATGAGCGTAGCGATATTTACGCGCTTGGCGTTATGCTTTACGAAATGGTCACAGGACGAGTACCATACGAAGCCGATACGCCGTATGCGATTATCGTCAAGCACATTAGTGAGTCGCTTCCCCTACCGACTAAAATCAACCCAGACCTACCAGAAGCTGTAGAACGGGTTATCCTTAAGTCGATGAGCAAACAACCGAACGACCGCTACCAAACAGCCGGTGAAATGGCAAAAGCGCTTCGCAAAGCGGTTGATTTGTCGGCCGATGATAATTTACATACCAACCCACTGCTGCCTGTTGCTCCGCCGCCCAACGTCAATGAAATTGAGCATGCGACCGGCCGCATCACCGATCAATATCGAGCGGCTTCCACTCAGGCCGATGGAGCTACCGTTTGGTCGCCGGGTACCAATGCCACGACCCTAGCTGATCACAGGGCCGGTCAACGTAGCAGCATGCCACTGATTATTGGCGGGGCAGTTGTTATTCTTGTACTGTTAGGGCTGGTCGGGTATCTGGCGCTTGGCTCCGGATCAAACTCTACACCAACCCCAAACTCGGAGGCTACGGAGGCTGCTGCCCTTGCCTATAGCTCGGCTACAGAAACGGCTCAGGAGGCTACTGCCGCCGCTGAGGCCAATCAGGCTACGGCAGAATTTCTAGCTCCCACCCAAACGGCCGAAGCCGCTGAAGCTGCCGAAACACGTGTTGCAGCAACTGAAACCGCTTCATTTGCCCGCAACGCCACCTTGGTAGCAGATACGTTCTCTACGGCGCAGGCCGGTACCGTACAAGCTCAGTCAGCACTTGCGGCTGAAGCAGAAACCGCCACGGCTGAAGCGCTTGCTAATGCTACACCAACACCTAACGCTACAGAAACCCCCTTGCCTGAAGACACCGAGGAACCTACTCCATCCCCTCAGCCCACAGTTCGAGCAGCACAACAGCTTCCGCCCACACCGGCCGATACGCCGACACCGGAAGCCTCCCCTACGTCTCCGCCACCGGCTCTTTCCGGTAAACTGGTTTATCCGGTTGACAACGGTGCAGGACGTTACAATCTACGCATCGTAACCATGCCCGACGGAGATTTACTTGCCACTATCCCAGGAGCACGCCAGCCTAATTTCCGGCTTGATGGTGTGAAGCTCCTCGTTAATGGCGAAGGCGGTAATTTTGGTGAGAACGTGTTTGAAGCGGACTCAAGCGGATCTATTGATAAACCGGTTAGCGGTTCTCCTTCCGACTTATTTCCCGTTTACAAGCCGGATGGCACAACGCTCGCTTATAGCAATCCTCAATTAGCTTATGGGTCGGTAGGCTATCAGTCATACTTATTTGTGCAATGTGGGTTAAAGATCCCTAGCCAGGACAACGATAAATGTGCCGACATCGCCGATTTCGGAATTATTATACCGCCGGGCGCGATTGGTGATATTATCGGTAGTCATCCTGTTTGGACCACAAGTGATTTGCTGGCTTATAGGGGATGTAACACCTGGGCCGGTGGCGGTTCGTGTGGAATTTATGTTGTTGGCTCTTGGGCTGTAAAACGGACCAGTAATGGGGAGTTGCCGCGTAAACTACTGGATGGCGCTAGTTTGACGCCTACAGATGCAAAATTAGGTCTTATCGCTTACATGTCTCGTGAGTCGGGTGACTGGGAACAATGGATTGTGAGTGACAGTGGAGCCGGAGCCGTAAATCTTTCAAACAGCCCCGGCACGCGCGATGGATTAGGCACAATTTCACCGGATGGACGGTGGGTAGCCTTTGCCTCAGATCGATCCGGCGGCTGGGCTATTTATGTAGTGTCAACAAGTGGGGGCGAAGCTCAAAAGTTGTTCGATTTTCCCCAGCCCAATCCGTGGATTACTGGCGAGTTAGACTGGACAAACGAACGAATATCGTGGGCTCCATAATCAACAATGTTAAATCTCATTGATGACGGAAGCGAATAGATCAACCAAAAATAGCTACAATTTGGTTTACCGCTCGGCGCATGGATTGCGAAATCAAGCCTAGTTTTTCATCGGCAGTAATCAAAACAACGAGTGTAGTACGCTTTCCGGCTTTCATGAGAATAGCTGTTCTTTGTTCACCCTCTAAGAGGATACGGTTCAATCTCCCTTGCTCAAAGCGTTTGCCAAACTCCGTAGCTGTATCGACTAAATCAGAAGATGTTAAGGCCATGTCATCATCACCGGCATGCGGTAGCCCCGAGGCGACATTCAGTCCATCATCGCTTACCACCAGAGCACTAAGAATACTGGGGTTGTGCAGAGTAAGCTCATCGAGGACTTCTTTCAAAAGTTGATTGTTGTCTTTTACTTGATTATCGGTGCTCAATTGCCTCCCTCCAAAATTGTGCTTATCTTTTTGGAGCTTTGCTGTAGCGCATAAAGAACCAATCCCATTTTAGCTTCACGGCCTACCATTACGGCTACGGAAGCTCTTTGGTTGGCAGGTACAACTAACATACCGCCATCGCTACCCTCAATCAATAAACGAAGCATATCGCCTTGAGCCAAACGTGATAATGTTCGTTCTCCCAAGGCAATGAGTGTGGCCGCCATAGCCGCTACCTGAGGGCTGCTGGTTGGACCTTCCTCATCCATGTCGCTGTCTCTGGGTGTAAATGCGGCAACGACAAACCCCTCAATACTTACGATAACAGCCCCTTGTACACCCTCTAATTTCGAACACATTTCCTTTAGTGCGTCTTCCAAGAGATCAGTTTTGTAAACTTGTGCCATTAATATTTAAAACCTTTGTTGTTACAAAGATGGTAATCCGTTTGTGAGCGACGGTCATCCGGTTTATTGAGACATAAAGGGTGAGATTTATTCTTTCATCTCTTGCTCAATTTTTTTTCGAAGGGCGACGAGGCGGGCCTCGACATCTTCTAAGGTTCGCTGTTGGGTGTAACTTCGAACTAGATCTAAAATGCCATCCAGCTCTTGTTTCAACTTCTTCATACGTGCTTCGTTTTCAGCTTGAAATTTTTCATATTCAGCGGCTGACAACACAATAATCTTATCTTGTTTAGTTTGATTATCTTGATTAACAAAAACAGAGTCGTCGGTTAATGAAGCGTTATTGAGATGGCTGTCCAATTTTTTTCTAAAATTTTGACCCATAGCTTCTATTTATTTCTCCAAAGGGCAATTCAACCACAACAGCCAAGATTGGGCGGTCCAAAAACAATGATTTATAAAGGTAAAATATTCAATCTAACATCATGATGGAACGGACGTGAGGTGTGACCCGACAAGTTTATTATATCCGATAGATGAGCAGAGGGCAACAAGTTCTTAGATGCATATCTAAAGACCACAGCCAACGCGTCATTATAATTACGGACTCCAAATAAACGTTTTTGTCTCACTCCGGGGACTAACCGCCATATCTAAAGCCCCCGCTGACGGCGCAGTATTCTCTTTTCGGATGGTAACCCACCAGTAAAAGCGATCGTTGCCTGCCTGTCCAATACCAATATCGGCATTGAGTTGTACCCGTGCATCATTCGTTCGGCGACTTCCCGTGTATTGCGGTTCCTCGGCAAAAAGATGCATAATTGTTAAATCGTAGTATTCATCGGACGCTAAGGGGGCAGCCTCCCACTCTAAAAACACCTGAGCAAAAGTGCCGGCAAAGATGCTATCGTCTGGAGGCCCGATCAGTTGAGGAGCATTATATTTTATACCGCTACTCGGGATTGATTGCGGTGTTTCTAAAACAGGAGTTTCTGCGGTAGGTGTATCGGCACCGGCTTCTGGTGTGCCTGGTTCAACGGTAACGGAAAGAATTGGCTGCTGGCTAAAAGTCAATAACAACTCCGCTCGCTGCCGTTGGGCTTCGCTGGGATCATCAATATTAAGTGCCAATGCCGCCTCGTAATCCCCTAAGGCAGCAGCGATCAAGTCAGGCTTTGCCTGTCGTTCTAAACCTCTGTTTAGATAAGCATTATAAAGCATCAATTTAGCGTTACCGTCGGCATAGTCAGGATTAGCCCCAACAATAGGGTTAAGCATAGAAATGAGCACTTCATAATCGCTGGTGGGCGTATCAAGCGCTTCAAGATAGGCTGTTGCTCGGGCAGCTTGATCGGCTAGATCAGTACGCCGTGGACAGGTAGAAACCCCGGCCTCAAAATCAGAAAGAGCACTATTAACCAGCGATTTTTCCGTTACTTCGGCATCGATACGGGCCAAGCTGGCCAAACCCCGCCCCACGTAAGCATCGCAAGTGAGTGTCGTAACCAACGCTCTTTGGTGCTCATTGTCTCGGGTACGAACGACCTTCAGTTTGCCGATCGCCTCATCCCATTCTTCAAGCTCGATGGCCAACTGGGCTTCGTCAACCAACTGTGTCAACTGCTCATTTTGAGCGGTTGCGCTGGCTAAAGGAGGTGCTGTAGGCGTAGCTAAAAGCTCTCGTCGTATATCGGCAGCATCGGCATAATCGGGATCTTCTTCCAAAATCTCATCCAATTTGTCCAGAGCGATAGTGGTTTGGTTATTTTCAAGCGCAACTTGAACTTCCTCATAAAGCGATTTCAACTGTTCCCTGGCACTATCATTACCAGATGCTTGATTATTGTTACCAAAGGCGAGAAAAAATAAGAAAATAATGGCGATAACACCCGCCATGACCAACGCCCAACGCCACGCCGACTCGACATCGAGGTTGGTTACCGTGCGCTTTACTTTAGAGGCAAGGCTAGGGTTACTTAACTCCTGTGCTTCTTGCAAAAGCCGTTCAACCTGCTCATACCCTGGAGCCAACTGTTGAACCTCAGAAAATGCATCGACAGCACTGGCCCAACGCTCATTTTCAAAATGAGCTAAACCTTCCTGATACCGGGTATCAACAAATTTACGCCTATTCTCAGACTTCAGCGCCTCATGCGCCTTCGATAACTGCTGTTCAATATCGCGATACTGTGGCTTTAGTTCAACAACAACATTAAAATGATTGATCGCCTCTTCCCAGCGGTTGTTTTCTAAAGCCCGCATACCGGATCGATAGAGAGAGTCGACTTGGGCCTCAGCCTCTATCTCGCCGAGTTTCTTGGCAACCTCTTGATTTTCCGGATCCAGTTTCACCGCCTGACGCAGCAAATCGACGGCCCTGGCCCATTCTTTAGCTTCAATTGCTTCAGTGGCGCGTTGGTTCAAACTGGCGACAATAGAGGTTTTATCCGTCAAGCCGGCGACAGAAAGATCCTGCGTATCCTCCGCAACAGGCTGGCCGGCAAATACAGCAGCAATTCCCTGACGCAATTCTGTCGGTGTTTGAAAACGTTCGTCGGGCCGCTTGGCCAGCGTGCGTTTCAACAGATCTTCAATATTCTTAGGGATTTCTCGCCCCGGTATTTCAATTGGGGGTGGATCGCTGGTAATATGTTGACTGATTATCGACCAGGGACTTTTGGCGTCGAAGGGGATACGCCCACTGAGCATTTCATAGAGCACAATACCAGCCGAGTAGATGTCGGAACGTATATCAACTTCTTCACCCATAGCCTGTTCGGGCGAAGCGTAATAGGGGCTGCCGATGAAACCCGACTGGGTAAGTGAGGGCAAGGTAGGAATACGCGCAATGCCAAAGTCCAAAACTTTAAGCAAACCGCTATCATTCAACATTAAATTCTGAGGCTTAATGTCGCGGTGAACAACGCCATGCACGTGAGCGTGTTCGAGCGCCGTCGCTAATTGATCCAAAATTTCAAGCGCGTACTTCCACTCAAACGGTCCTTTTTCTTTGAGCGCGCTGTTGAGATCTCTACCCTCAACATATTCCATGACCAAATATTGCAGATCACGGTCGGCCCCATAATCTAAGACGCGGACAATATGAGAATCGGTTAAAGTGCTTGCTAATTTTGCTTCGCGATTAAAGCGCTGAATAAAAGATATATCTTGGCTAAACTGCGGATATAAAACTTTAACAGCAACCAACTCGTTGCCGCTGATGTCTTCGGCCAAATAAACTTTGGCCATGCCACCAGCCCCAATTTCCCGTAGAATTCGATAGCGGTTGCCGAGAACACTGCCAATCAAGAGTTGCTCCTGTACTAAACATTGGGATGGGATTGACCTAGAAAAACTATCACCGTTGACCTTGAATTATGCGTGACAGAAGAGCAAAAGCATCTGTCTGATTATACCCTACTTGGATATTAAAGCCAAGAGGTACATGCTACGCTTTTAATACCTATCATAACATAAATCCAAACGAAAACGGTTACAGTTTCGTTACATATAGTAGGCTACGCTAGCCTACCGTTACCCTAACGCATCTTGGATCGCCATCGCAGGTGAGGTTGGCTCGATATTCTTTTCAGTCGCCATTTCCAACCAATCGGATAGCCTATCATTTTTGCAATATCACCCGTTATCCTGATGACAGGCACCCAAAACGCCGCGAGTGCCTTCTCTGCAAATGAGAGCCGAGTCCACCCTAAACGCAATCGTCGATAAGGAGTCCCAAACATCCCTACAAACCCAACCACACCACCTATAAACCACCACCACCGCGATGCCCTTAACCCCAACATTATTAAGGCAGGCAAGGCTACCAGATACGTAGTGTAGCGAATAGCGTGCCGTTTACGCCACAGATCCGACTTCCCATCCCCACGCGAATACCGATAATACTGCTTAAAGAATGCTTCTAAGCTACTGCGCGGCCTGAAATAGACCAACGCTTCCGGCTCAAAAATAAAAGGCCCGCACATATCGCGTAACCGGAAGTCAAAAATCAAATCCTCGCAGTAATCCAACCACTCCGGATAGCCCTCCGCTGCCGCCCAGCACGATTTTAAAAACGCGATCGAGCGGCTACTGGGCAAAAATGTGTCGGGCTTGATGTCGCTTACCAGAGGCAGCACGGTAGCGCCCATAGCAACTTCAAACGTTGATTGCGGATCGGGCACAAAAAAGCCGGATACAACAGACGGAGGCGAGGCTTTCTCGAAAGGCGCAATCAACTTTTCAAGCCACTGCGGATCGAGCCTGACCCCGGCATCGGTACTGGCGATTACCGGTCCCGCCGCAGCCTCGATGGCGATATTACGCCCCCGGCTGATATTGGCATTCGGGGAAACAATCACCCGCAACGGCAGTTGATGGCGTTCGGCATACTGATGCAAGACCGCCACCGTATCGTCGGTCGAGCCACCGTCGACCACAATAATTTCATCTGGCTGTCGACTCTGCTCGACAAGTGAGTTGAGTAATTTTTCAAGCGCTGGCCCTTCATTTAGAACCGTGCAAATTAGAGATACGTTCACCATATTTGTGTCTTTATGTAAAATTAAGTTGTCATAATCATAACAGTTGTGGTATAATAAGTCCAGATTTAACAGGCCTGTACCATTAAGTTAGGAAGATGTCGATGAAACCCCGATATTGGAGCCTGGCAATTGTTTTAGTTCTCGTTAACTATCTTATTTTTGCAACGCTGTTTACGTTCTTAACCGAAACCAGTTTCTCTGGTCGACGGTCTAAGCCTACGCCTGTACCCACATTCACCCCGGCCCTGGCTGAACCCATTATTGTTGTTCCCACCCCCGAGCCGATTACGCCGGAACCATCGCCCACGCCAACGCGTGTTATTGCTCCCGAGTCTAACGCCGGCGAAGGAACTACGATAGGCGACAGCGTCATCCAAGCCGGACTTGAAAGCGGTTCCGAAGCGGGCAATGCTTACTTGACATCACCGGGTTCCGTTAACATTCGCTCCGGCCCCGGCTCCGAATATCCGATCATCGGCACCCTCAATCCAAACACCGAAATGCCTATCGTAGGCCGTAATGCCGATGCCACCTGGTGGCAAATAGACATCACCGGCAGCAGCACCGGCTGGGTTGCCAACACCGTTGTGCAAGCCGACTACACCAAAAATGTGCCGGTCGTCGAGGCTCCCTCTCCTTAAATCTGCGACCATGCGCTACGTCCGGAGCGTTCTATTATCTCATCTCCAGCAACCAAACTACTGCTCTTACTCTACTCGAAACGACTGTGTAGTCGTTTCAAACGGCGGTTCCCCATCTTGCCCCGGTACCGACAGCCTTAGCCGATAACTCCCCGGTTCGACCGCCAGCGGAAAGCTGTACTGTGCCCGCACGATTTCGCCCGGCTGCCATTGCGCCGCCGGATAGTCAACGCCGGCCAGAGGACGCACAAGCGGCTCGCCGATGCTTTGCCCTAGATTATCGATAACCTCGATGTGAAGTTCATCTTGAACTGGAGAATTTGACGCTGCCAGCGACCAATAGACGACCAACTGGAGCGGCTCTCCTGACCGCAGAGGTGTCTCCGGTGTTGAGCGATAGCCTAGCTTGTAAAGATCATAACCCACCAGCCGCATCCCGTGTTGCGTAATATCCACACGTTGCTGGATAGTGAATGCTCCCGCCGGCAGCGGCACATTTGAACGTCCAACCGCTACATCACCCAGAACAACAAAATCCTGAGCCGCATCATTACCGCCCAATCGCAGTCGCTGCCCGGTTTCACTGTGATACAGCCCCATAATTAGTCGATGCGTTCCCGGCGGCGTCCCCGGCTCGATATAAATGCCGTGGCCGTCCGGCACTAATTCATCGACCGGCCACATTGGCGTCGGCGTCAACGGCCAGGCATCACGCTGACCAACCAGATGGTTATTGGCATCCAAAACCTGTAAAAAAACGGTATAATTCGCATCGAGGACCGACTCGGTCTGCCACTGCAAACCAACCTGTATAATATCCCCAGGCACAATAGGAGCATTCGACAGCGCCAAGCCGGTTAACCGGATACCATTTTCCCATCGATAATCGACAGCCTCATACGGCAAATCTGGGGCTGCACTTGCATAGCTGACCAGCCGAACATTGCCAAACCACTGGTCTGTGGCTTTAAAGAGTCGATTGTCAAGCCAACCTTCGATAACGGCTTCCGGGTCGGCTTGCTGGGTGGCCCAATAGACTGCGTAGATTTTATTAGCTTCGGCGGCAATCTGTTCAAGGGCGGTCAAGGTGGCGGCTTCATCCAGAGGGCGTCGCTGCGGCAGCGGGTAGACCGGCATCTGCGACGACGGTTCTTGTTCGAAATAGTAGCCAAATACGTCTTGCTGCCCTTCCGCGTTGAGGATAACCGCATCATCAGCCTTGCCTACTGATTGAATGAACTGCACTATACCGCGATAATTGTCACGGGCAAAGGCATCATCCGTATAGTAATGAAAAAGTGACAGCAGCGAGACCGAAACTAATCCGGCCAGCATCAAACTTCCGGTCAGCACCCCCAGCCAGCGCGGCTGTAGAATTCGAGCCAATTGAACGATGGCTACGGCCAGCAGCAGTGACAACGCCGGTGCAGCGACCAACAAAAATTTGAGAAACGCCGGACTAAACACAACGAGCGTCAATAGAACCGGGCCAAAAAACCACAGCAAGAGCAGGATAGCCACAAAATTCAACTTATTCCGAGTCTCAACAGCTTGACTAAAAGATGATTTTGACCCGAATTGATGAAACAAAAAAAGAGCTAGCGTCACAACCAGCGCTATAACCGGCCACCAGTCCATCGCATAGGGCCACGACAGTCCTAACAACAGCGTATTGGCGACGGTCTGAAGCGCAGTTGTCCAAGCGCTAACCTGTGGCTCCGAGGGCCACGTGGTCACCTGTCGCCATGCCGTGGGCAGCCACGGCAAATAAAAAAGAAGCGGAATAAATTGAACAAAAATCCACCCACCGATAACCGATAACCGGGAGCGAAGAGCTACCAATTGATACCCCACCGCTATCGCCGCTGCGGCCCATACTACCGGATAGGCGTAGTGCGTATATAGCCCGGCTGTTACGGTCACGATGTAACCCAGTTTGAACCAAAGATTAGCCGGCTGCTCGGCGATCAACACAGCCCATACAATTGTCAATGTACCGAGCAGCGTCAGCAGCATATACATACGCGCTTCTTGGGAATAGTAAACCTGAAACGGGGAAAGCGCCGCCAGCAGCGCCGCCAGCAGTCCAACGCGCCGGCCAAAAAGACGAATCCCCAACCACCCAATCAGGTAAACACAGAGAACACCCAGCACCGCCGAAAATGAGCGTAGACCAACTTCGCTGTCGCCCCATAGACCGATCCACAACTTGAGCAGCCAATAATACAGCGGTGGATGAATATCGAAAGCCGTACGTTGAGCTATCTCGACAAGACCACGCCGGGCCAGCGCGACGCTATTGCCTTCATCCGACCACAACGACTGACCGGACAGGTTGAAAAATCGAACAAACGCTGCAATGAGCAAGACGAACGGGAACGTCAGGCGGCTCAGTCGCTGCGCTGCTGCCGCCAAAACAGCCATACCCCCCCTATCACGATTACACCCATGGCCACACCACCGGCCCGGCTCCAACCAAACCCACTGCCACCCTCGACAATGATGCCGTCGAGCAGTACCGGCGCTTCTATCACCTCGATAGTCACTGTATGTGTTTCTTCCCCAAGACCCGACGCCACACTAATGGTACTGATTTTGGTCTCAATTTCGACCGGCTCTGACTGATCGACCTGCACCCGCACCCGCCCATTATCACCGGCAAAAGCGAGCGAAAGTGACTGCCCCTCAAATACAAAAGAAGCCGTGTCGCCGGACTGGCTAGATTCGAGCGCATCCTCAAAAAATGCGTTGGCTGTAGTCACCGATTGCCAATCACCCTGGTAGGTTACGGCCCAGTGGTTGGCTTGATGCCAACCGCTGTATAGCCTTGGCGGCTGATTGGCTTGCGACTTAATAGCCTCATAGACGGGCATCAGCGTAAAATCCGGCTCTACCATGCGGAAATAGTATTGGGGATTGGTCTCACGCTCCCGATCATCGGCCTGTTTGAAGAACCAGTAAAAGCCGACGCCCAGCCAGGGCCATTCGCGCTGCATGCGTTCGTAGGCTAAAGCGGCATAACGTGCCTGCTGCTCCAGTGTTACCTGACCGTAGACCGGCGGCAACCCGCTTTCCGGCGGCAGCGCGTTCCAACTCAATTCGCTTAACCAAATGGCTTTATGGGCATCACCATTGCGAACCATCACATCACGGATGTAGAGAGGGCGGGAGAAGTTCAGCACGCGAGGCTGCATACGCCGGTCGGTGGGGCCACTCCATAGACCGTAGCCTTGCATCGCCAGCACATCAAAATAGGGCGCGGCACCGGAGTCGTACATTTGCTGTAGAAAGAGCACGTCGCTCAAACCGCCGGGGCTAACCGGCCAGCCGTTGGCATCGTAGCGCCGCTCGCGATCCAGTTCGATGGTCGCTGCCAGTGCGCCCATTACGACAATCGCATCGGGGTCGACCGCTTTAATTCGTGTGTAGCCCTCTTTAAGAAGAGCGGTGTATTCTTCGGCGCTGATGGGTTTGTAGCCCCACTCAGGAAAAATGTTCGGCTCGTTCCAAATTTGGTAAGCCGCAATGCGTCCCTCATAGCGAGTCGCCACGGCTTCGACAAAGTCGCCGTAGTCAGTCAAATCATCAGGAGGGGCAAAGGTGCCGATGGTATCGGTCAGTGCGCGAGTCCAGGATGGCGGATTGCTGAGGCGGGCCATAATCTTGACGTCGTATTGTTCGGCCAGATCAACAATCTGATCATATTTCTCCCAGGCCGGGCGATACGGCTCGTGGCGGCGATCCTCAAAGTCACCCTTGCCGTGAATTTCTATGTCCTCCCACGGAAATTCCTGCCTAATCCAGGTAATGCCTGCCTCGGAGATCAACCGCATTGCGTTTTCCCGTTTGGCCGGTTCGACTTCATTTTGCAGAAACGTATTGACTCCATACGGATTGACGTCGGCGTGGCGCACCGGAACATCATCTGCCGTAGAGAGCGGTGGCTGCAATCGTGTAAGCCCATATTGAATCGCCCCGGAGATTTGGGGGAGCGTGGCCTCTTCGCCGGTAATATTAAACAGAAAGGTCTGGATAGGCTGCCATCCCAAAACCACCATACCCACAACGGTCAAGAACCCCACCAGACCAACAATCACGGATGTATGTTTCATAGGCGCTAATTTTAGCCACGACAGCAAACTGGGCAAACCACTCGTCAGAATTTACGAATTTACATTCACCCCTTGCTACTTTCACCAATTTAAGATATAATTTCTTTTGTTACGGGCGATTAGCTCAGTTGGCTAGAGCACCTCGCTTACACCGAGGGGGTCATTGGTTCGAGTCCAATATCGCCCATTTTTTAACAACGGTATGACTGACTGCTAAGAGAGGAGAGGCCGACGGTTCTTTAATAACTAGCTCCTAGAAACCGGAGGTCTCACATGTCAACAACACCCAAATGCCCCCATTGTAACGCATGCGGTATCGACTGCCTTGCAGTCGAAGATATGCGGATGTTTCTGCTTGTCTACTGCCACAAATGCGGCGCTATTCACGGCGTCGTACCTAATCAACCCCAACCATCAGCACCACCCGTCGGTATTAAACCCGCTGCGGAGGAGAAACGTCCTTCGCCCAAAATTATCAATATTGATCCACAGTCAAGTAGTAAACGACCCATGCCGGGCGTCGCGTTTCCTAACCGGCCCCCTGAAGCGGACCAAGCGGTAACCAAACCCAATCCCGTCTTCGCTGAAAACGGATCGTAATCTCTACCGTTCTATAAATTTAAGAAAAGCGTAGGTATGCCATGTCTGCGATGCTTTTATCTTGCTTTTCTTTTCGATAACGGATGCAGTTCGCTTCTAGCTGTCAAAAAGCATAGAATTATGCTGGCAGCTCCCCTTTCGTGCTGTCTCGACAAAGACATAAAGCTCGCGTACTTTAACACGTCCTCTTTCAACCAATCCATCACTAATCAATTCCCCAACATTTCTTCAAGAATGGATAAGTATACAGAAGTTCCTTATAAAAATCCTTACGAACCCAAGGCTAACGAGCCAGTTTTTCCTCAAGTCTCTCTATTTAGCTACTGCGAAAAATTATGTCGACCGATTTATCCGATTTTTCGCAGTTAAGGGACATGTTGATTTTATACTATGTCACTATGATGGGTCATCGGTGACAACACTTTATAAATCTGACTTTGACAACGAACAGAACTTACAAACATAAATGTAGGTTGATTATCTCAATTTCTGATGGTAAAATAAGCGCGCTTACCCATCGTCAGACCTACTTGAACATCTCATAACCCTCAGTTTACACCATTTCCGATCGGCACGGTTGGTTTATTACCTTGGTTCAACAGGATTTCGTGGGGTTGACGCCATAAAACGTAAAACGTGATGCGTAAAAAATAATGTCGTTTTACGTTTTGCGTTTTACGACCTTGTCAACCCCCTGAGTTCCAAAAGAACCATTACCTTTTAATGATCAAGAACAGTAAGGGCTACTTTATGACTCCTTCAATTTACCACCAATGGCGGCAACGTCTTACATCATTAAAAGTATTTCTGGTGAATAAGTTTTGGTGGGCAAAGACTGAAAACGAGTCTGCGGTTGGCACAGCCTCTGTGGTCACCCAAAATTCCTACAAAACGATCGGTCGCTATCAAATCTGTGCAGAATTGGGACAGCGTGGTAGCACCATGGTCTATCGCGGGCACGACCCAAAATTAGGGCGCGAAGTGGCTATCCGAGCGCTTCTGCCCAGTTTTTCTGTAACTGATGATTTCCACGAACGGTTTCAGCGCGAAATCAAAGTCATCGCGGCAATGGAACATCCCTCGATTGTGCAGGTTTTTGACTTTGGTGAAACCGATGATCATCCCTTTGTCGTTATGCCTTATTTAGCCGGCGGCACCCTCGAACGGCGTCTTCCTGAAAAAATCTATTCCCTTGGTGAAATGGTTCCTATTCTCAAGCGCATCGCCGGGGCGCTCGATCAAGCGCATCGACAAGGCATCATTCATGGTCAAATTAATCCCGGCAATATCCTTTTCGATGATGAAGATCAAGCCTATCTGTCTGATTTCGGTATTACCCAATTTACCGAAGCGACATCCGGTGAGGGAAGCCAGAATGCCATTCAAATTCAGCTCGATTACATTAGCCCGGAACAGGCCGCAGCCTTAAAAGCCGGAGACGAGATCATCAGCGACGAGAAAAGCGATATTTATGCCTTGGGCGTCACCATTTTTGAAGCCCTAACCGGTCAACTGCCCTATCAGTCCGGCAATCGATACGAGGCAGCACTGGCCCGGCTCACCGAACCACCACCTCAACTGCGGAGCATCAAACCGAATTTACCAAGCACGTACCAGGCGCTTATTGATCGGGCGCTGGCTACGAACCCTGAAGATCGCTATACAACAGCCACCCATTTGGCGCAACATGCTGAAGAAATTGTTTCCGGGCGCTGGTATTTCGAGCCAATTACTGAGCCATTGCCGCCAATCCCGGCCTCCAACGTGGTAACCCCATCGTCTGAACACTCCCTATCATCTCAAACCGAAGAAGCTGCCCTATCCGAAAAGTCTATCGGGCGCTATCATATTCAAGAAGAGCTTGGCCGAGGTGCAATGGGTGTTGTCTACCGAGCCTACGATCCGCAAACCAATCGCCAGGTAGCTATAAAGGTTTTACCATGCGTCTTTTCTTTTGCACCGGAGTTTCGCCAAAGCTTTCAACGCGAGGCCGAACTGGTTGCCAAATTTAACCACGAAGCCGTTGTTCGTATTTACGACTTTGGAGAGCACGATGATCAACCTTATATCGTCATGCAATATCTACCCGGTGGTACGCTGTCCGACCGGATGGACCAAAATGCGCTAAATTTGCGTCAAACAGCCAAAATTATCGAACGAATAGCCGCAGCAGTAGATGAAGCGCATCGACGAAACATCATTCATCAAGATGTAAAGTCAGCCAACATCATGTTTAATGCTGCTGGTGAAGCTTTTCTGTCCGATTTTGGTATCGCTACCATTTTGGAACAGACTCCCCATAGCGACGATACCCCGCCTCAAGTTGGCGGAACGCCGATGTATATGAGTCCGGAGCAAGCTGAGGCTTCTCTCAATAAAACGACCTACCAACCCGATCCCCGCAGCGACATTTACTCCCTCGGTGTTATCTTTTTTGAGGCTTTAACCGGCCAACTGCCTTACCCAAACCCCACATCGTACGCAACGATGCTGGCGCATATAACGCAACCGATTCCTCGCCTTAGCGAGATCAACTCCGCTTTAGCGCCGGAATGTCAAACCATTATCGACCGGGTTTTAGCTAAAAATCCGGCTGACCGATATCCCTCTGCCGGTGCGTTTGCCCATGACGTTGTAGAATTGGCAAGCGGACGGATGCTTTTGCGACGCCTAACGGATGATTTGGTAAGTTTGTAATAAAGGACTATCCTTAGGCATCAAAAGAGAAGAGGTTATCAACTATGATCACCCATCAAGATGACATCACAAAAACAATCAAATACGTTGCTTCAGAGATCAACAAGGCTAAACGAATTCTCTTTATCACCGGGGCCGGTATTTCAGCCGACTCCGGTCTGCCGACCTATCGCGGGGTAGGCGGGTTGTATCACGACCAATTCACCGAGGATGGTATCACTATCGAAACGGCCTTAAGCAGCACAATGTTTAAGCGGCGGCCCGACATTACCTGGAAGTACCTATGGCAGCTTGGCGCTGCCTGTCATGGGGCCAAGTTTAATCGCGCGCACGAAATCATAGCCTTGCTCCAGCAGCGCAAACCACAGTCGGTGGTTTTGACACAAAATATCGACGGCTTTCACCGAGAAGCCGGCAGCACCAACCTCATCGAAGTTCACGGCCACGCCTTCGACCTGTACTGCATCCACTGCCACGCCGATTTCTCGGCCTCTGACCTGGTAGACAATTATGAGGTACAACCCGAACTGCCGCCCTTATGCCCTCACTGCGGCGGGCTGATCAGACCCAATGTAGTGCTCTTTGGTGAACAACTATCGGACGAAGCTGTTCTTGGCATGGTCGAGTTGGCCTCCCAGCCCGTCGATCTCGTTATCGCCATCGGCACGTCCAGTTCATTTCCTTATATCTTGAGACCCGTTATCGACGCCGGTTATCGAGGCATCCCGACCGTGGAAATCAATCCATCCGATACACCTATTTCGGACATCGTAACTTACCGCTTGCCCCTGCGAGCGGCTGAGGCGATGGAGAAAATCTGGAGCTATTTTATCGAGCATTGATGGGGGTAATTGGTAACTGGTAACTGGAGATTAGACAACTATACCGAAAGGTTGCCATAGGAGTAAGGAGGCAAAATTAATTGTTCCTTACTCCCCCCTCCCCACCATTTTCTAAAGCGATATTCCTCTGGGCGATAGCCCCAAGATGTTGATCTTTCTTCTGAATGGGTGTGGCACAATCACCCATTTTTTTATTTGACCAGCACCAACTGTCGAATTAATTTCGTGCTCACCGAGTTCAGTCCTCACAAACTCCCATAACAAACAACACATTAAGGGTACAAGCCGGAGTCACAAAGCTAGCTTTGTGACTCCCCAATTAATTTCTAAAACCACAAAGCATTCCAGCTTATTAAGCAGCGTCAGCCAACTTACGCTGGATTTACTGTGAACTTACGGTCAGATGCTATTTTACACAGTAACACATTGATTAACCAAGTCTTGTTAAATCCAAGCCATCAGAAGGAGACCAACCATGCTGTTGCGTTATTTCTTTGATCCCAAATTGGCCCACGCATCCTATATGGTGGGCTGCCAAGAGACCGGCCAGGCCATTGTCATCGATCCGGGTCGCAACATCGAACCTTATCTGGAAGCAGCCCGAGCGGAAAGCGTCTACATTGTAGCTGCGGCTGAAACCCACATTCATGCCGACTTTGTTTCCGGCTGTCGTGTATTAGCTGACAAGGTCGGAGCGATGCTCTACCTGTCCGGCGAGGGCGGCCCCGATTGGCAATACCAATATTTGGCCGATTATCCCCACCGCCTGCTCAAAGACGGCGACAGTTGGCAAATCGGTCGCATCAAATTCGACGTGATGCATACCCCCGGCCACACCCCCGAACATGTATCGTTTGTGGTGAGAGATGGGACTTTGTTCGGCCTGCCGATGGGTGTTTTTAGCGGTGATTTTGTCTTTGTGGGCGATGTCGGACGGCCCGATTTGTTGGAGACGGCTGCCGGTATCAAGGGTACTAAAGAGCAAGGTGCTCGGATGCTGTTCAGCTCGCTGCAGCGCTTCAAAAAAATGCCCGATTATCTACAAATCTGGCCCGCGCACGGAGCCGGGAGTGCGTGCGGAAAGGCGCTCGGCGCTGTTCCCTCAACCACGCTTGGCTATGAGCGACTAACGAACTGGGCCTTTCAAATTGAAGACGAGGCTAAGTTTGTAACCACGGTGCTGACCGGTCAACCAGAGCCACCACGCTATTTTGCTACGATGAAACGGGTTAATAAAGAAGGTCCGGCGCTCATCAACGATGGCGTATTACCGCCCCGTTTGTCGATCGAGACCCTTGAGACGTTGCGCCAGAGCGATGCTCCGATTATGGATGCCCGTTCAATTTCTGACTTTGCATGGGGACATATCCCCGGCACGTTCAACAACCCTTTCTCAGCCCGAACCTTTATGACCTATGCCGGTTCTTTCTTAAATGAGGAGACGCCTTTTTATTTGATTATCGAAGAAACGGAGTTGCAAGAAGCCGTGACGGATTTGCGGCGTATTGGCCTCGACAAGATTGCCGGCTTTTTCACGCCTCAGACGGTGTCGAAATGGTCTCAAGAAACGGGAAACCAACTAAACACCATTCCTCAAACGACGATTGAAGAGGTCGCTCACGACATTAAGGCCGGACAGGTGGCCGTGATAGATGTCCGAGGTGCCGTCGAGTTTGCTGCCGGACATCTGCCTACGGCCCGCAACATTGTTTTAGGAAACATTCTCAACTACCTGGCCGAAATTCCAGACGATCAGCCGGTGGTGCTGCACTGCCTCAGCGGTTTTCGATCGAACATCGCCGCGGGCTTGCTCTCCAGCCGGGGCCGAAACAATATCAAGAATTTAGAGGGCGATTATCAGGCCTGGTATCAGGCCAGACAACCGGTGTTACGCAGCTAATTGGAGTGGGCGTGGGTAAGAATGCAAAAGAGGGCTTGTTAGACACATAAACAAGCCCTCTGAATAGTCGTGCCACATATTTATTTCTTAACCTGCTAAGGAAAACGCCGTAGGCCGGGGGGCGTGGAGGGTAGCTCCCCCATATCCACCCCTTTTCCTTACGGTAAGAACGATGCCTTGCATCGTGGTTTGGTGAGTTCGGGAACAGAGGTGTTTCATGTCATTTCGTAGCCGGGGGCGAAGAAATCCCTCAGTTACCTCAACAAATGAAGCATTTGCCGGGGAATTTTGGCGTTGTTCTTCACCTTTTGCCAGCCAGACACTTGTTTATTGTGTTGTCACAGGGATTTCTCCGCTGGTGCTGCGAAATGACATTCTCGGTGTTAATGTTTCGAACGCAGGCTATTACTTCCCAAACCGCCGCACCATCTTCCACAGTTGTTTCTGCCCAAGCGTGGACAAGCCCAAACGATCAATCTCTTCTTCTAACTGCGCCATCGTGCCGTAGCCACCTACATATCCGTTTAATCGAGCCGCGGCGGTCGAGTTGATCCAGTCCGACGGCTTACGATAGATCTCGCGTATCTCATCCCAAATTTGCGGCGAATGTTGCAATAGATATTTGTGGTGGTAATTCTCCGCGCGATAAAAAGTCGAGGACGGGATGATCTCGGTATGGATAGTTCGGTTGAAGAAACGCCCCGTCTTTTCCTCAGAAATGGCCGCTTTCGACCGTTCGGCCTGGCGCAGTTGCCGATCATCGTGAACAAAGATGGCGGCTTTGTACTGTTGGCTCCAGGTTCGGCGGGTGGGGTTGTGGCTGCTCCAGAATATAGCCAACAGCTCATCATAGGTAATCACCGTCGGATCGTAATCGATCTGTAGCGTTTCGGTATGGTTGCCAAGGCTGTGATAGGTGGGATTATCTTTTTTGCCGCCGGTGTAGCCAACCCGCGTGCGCACGACCCCTTTTAGACTCCCAAACTGGGCGTCCGGTCCCCAGAATCAACCCAGAGCAAAAGTAGCTGTTTCAAGTTTTGCCGGTACTACCATATCAATGAGAGGAATAATTGTGTTTTTGGTTTGTTGATTATTACGTAACATCTGGACACCTTTCTACTCTATAGAAGAACTAATTGTCTTTAGAATACTCTTTATTCCTTACACATTTATTAACACCTCCTATGATATATTGTCTGCGTGGCTCAATAAGTCCTAAAATCCTAAAACAATGCTATGCTCATCAGCGTATCTCTTAATAATATCGACAAACAAGGCTCCATCTGTTTGTCCTGACAGAGGGCCACTATTATTCCAGAGCGCGTTTGATGAAGGGGTGGCTTTGATCTTTGGGCAGAACCCAATTGCGCCAGTCAAGTGTGCCGTAGGTCATCATGCCCAGGCAAAATGCGAGAGACCTTAAGGCCGGTGCGACCAAGGTTGATGTAATCCATTGTTTCTCCAAGCATGTTACGCATTAAATTAGACAATATCGGAAATAAGAAAAAAAGAATAAAATGGTCAGCAAATAAGAGAAGAAAAGAGAGCAAAAATGCTGACCTACCAAGAGTTGATAAAGAAACCAAGCCGATTTATGACATTGACTAGTTTGACGGTCGAAGAATTCGATGAATTGTTACCGGCTTTTGAGCGAGCCTGGGAAGCGGATGTTGAAAAACGTGCCTCTTGTAAAGCCCGGAAACGAAAAGTGGGCGGCGGGCGCAAACCAACTCTCAAAAGTTCAGCCGACAAGTTATTATTCATTTTAGTTTATTTCAAAACATATCCGTTACAAGAAGTGC